>CALBKR010000401.1 GCA_937896105.1 uncultured Bacteroidales bacterium | reverse complement strand
TTGATGTGCTTGTAACTGCCCCAATTGACAAAAGCGCCATACAGAGCGAGCAGTTCCATTTTCCGGGACATACCGAGTACCTGCAGAATTGCAGCGGTGAGGGAGAAAAGGCTCTGATGATATTGTGCAGTGATGACCTGCGTGTTGCCGTTGCCACATCACACCTTGCACTGCGTGATGTCCCGGCAGCCATAACCCCCGAGCTTCTCGAGGAGAAGATAACGTTGCTCGACAAGAGTCTGAAGGAGGATTTCAATATCGACGCGCCCAAGATTGCAGTTTTCTCGCTCAACCCACACGCAGGCGACAATGGCCTGCTCGGCAAGGAGGAACAGGAGATAATAGCGCCCACCATACGCAAAATGAACGATGGCGGAATTTTCTGCTATGGTCCATTTGCAGCCGACGGTTTTATGGGCAGCTGCAAGTACGACCATTTCGATGCCATCCTTGCAATGTACCACGACCAAGGGCTTGCACCGCTCAAGGTTCTTGCGATGGACAACGGTGTAAATTTCACAGCCGGACTCTCCATTATCCGCACATCACCTGCACACGGTGTGGCATACGACATTGCAGGCAAAGGCGCTGCCGACGAGAACTCATTCCGCCAGGCCATATACGCTGCCATTGACATACATCGCAACCGCAAGATGTACACCGAGGCACGCCGCAACCCGCTTCGCAAGCTCTATTTCGAGAAACGCGATGACAGCAACCGCCTGAACCTGCAACAGGCCGACAACGAAATCTAAAAGGATGAAATTTGCAATAATAGCGGCAGGCGAAGGCTCCAGACTGGCACAAGAGGGTGTCAAGGAACCCAAGCCTCTTATAAAGTTACAAGGCATTCCCATCATAGAACGCCTTGTAATGCTTTTCGCATCACATAGTGCCGAGAGCATCAATATAATCATAAACAGACAGCAGCCCGGCACACTACATCTGCTGCAGGAGCTGCAGGGACGCTACCCGATAAATATCGTTGTAAAGGACACCCCGAGTTCAATGCATAGCCTGCACGCCTTGAGCCACCTATTGCGTGGAGGCAAGTTCTGCCTCACCACCGTAGACACAATCTTCAAGGAGCGCGAATTCACGGAGTATATTAAAGCGTTCGAGACAAGCACGCTCGACGGACTTATGGCCGTAACCGATTATATCGACGACGAGAAGCCTTTGTATGTGGAGACTGATGCCGAATTGGACATTACCGCATTTGCCGACACCCCTACTGACTGTTCAAAATATATTTCGGGCGGCATATACGGGCTATCGGACAAAGCACTCGACATACTTGACCGGTGTATGGCAGACGGAATTGGGAGGATGCGTAATTTCCAACGCAGGCTTGTCAGCGACGGTTTGAAGCTCAAAGCATACCCGTTCGGAAAAATCATAGACATTGACCACGCCGATGAAATAGCAAAAGCAGAAAAGTTCCTCACCGAATGACAAAGATTGCCACCATAGCACGCAACCCCATCGACTCACCGAATATGACGGCAAATGACGCCGCCATTCTGCAACGTATCACAGCAGAACTTAAAGCACGTGGCGCAGAAGTAGTTCAGGTAGCCGAGGGTAAAGAGTTGCCCCGTGACATACAGGCTGTATGCTCGATGTCACGGACAAAAGAGGTTCTTGAAATGCTGAAAAAGGCAGAAAAAGATAGTATCATAGTATTCAACACTATCAAAGCTGTAGAGAACTGCTCACGCAGGCTATTTATGGAAATTCTGCACAAGACCGGAATACCACAACCGCCATACAGGATTATAGGCAGCAGTGACAAGCCCGATGAGAGCCTATTCCCCTGCTGGATAAAGAAGGCCGACGGTTGGAGTACCTGCAAAGAGGATGTATGTTTTGCCGCAACAGCAGCCGATGCAAGAATGGCACTCGAACAAATGGCATCACGTGGCATAATGCAATGCATACAGATGCTGCACTGCACGGGTGACATTGTAAAATTCTATGGGATTGGAGAGGATTTCTTCCACTACTGCTACCCCTGTAGCGGCAAGTTCGGGCACGAGAAGATTAACGGCACACCCAAGCACATCCCTTTCGACAGCAGTGCGCTGAAGGAGACCGCGCAGAAGGCCGCATCGGCTTTAGGACTGACGATATACGGAGGTGATGCCGTCGTTACAGACGACGGCTGCATACTCATAATAGACATCAACGATTTCCCAAGCTTCACAGCCGTACGCGACGAGGCCGCAAAGGAGATTGCAAAACTTATAATAAGCAATATAAATACAAGAAGATGAACGCAGAAGAGAAGAAGATGTACCAGGCATCAATAAAGTCGCTCGATACCGAAGAATTCCTCGATATGTGGCTCTACCGCCCGATAGGGTTCCGTTGCGCCCTGTTTTTCCGCAACCGTGGCATACACCCCAATGTAATAACCATTATATCCATATTCTTAGGGATTGCAGC
>CALBKR010000400.1 GCA_937896105.1 uncultured Bacteroidales bacterium | reverse complement strand
TTCACCTTTAACCAGGAAGGAGTTCCTTTTTTATTCGTTTTTAAATGGTTTATACTCCTCGCCCTTTCCTTCGTAGCCGGCATTCTTGAAATACTCGACGAATGTTAGACGAAGAGGATGCACAAATGCGCTGAGGCACGACATTGCAATGTTCAATGTATGTCCAACGAGTATTATCAGGGCAAAGCCTATCCAACCGAACACAACGCCTATGCCCTCCTGACCATCCACAACCATCATAGCGAGGTCGTTGAATGTCTGTCCCAGCATACCGCCGGCAAGGCCAAGTGCAAACAAGCGGATATATGAGAGGATATCGCCAAGCAGACCCGATGCCATATTGTAGGTATCCCACAAGCCGGCACCGATATTCGCAAAGATATTTCGGCGCAAGTCGTTGAGTATATATATTCCCAACGCGCCCAAGCCGCCCACTGCAATGAACACCCACTTGGATACACCGGCAGGGATTACGCTCAGGAAGGTGAGCGTACCGACAATGACACTGCCCACTACAACGAGCCACCATCCCCAGGCGCTAAGCGACTGCTTGAAGCCATAGAACACAGTGCTGTTGATAGCCTTCACTGTCATAGCTATAGAGATGTGTACAACACCTATACCCAAAGCAAGAATCATCTGCTTGTCATATGTTGAGCCCATAATCTCCACATCGCCTGCTATGATGAAGTCGCGTATATTCTGCGGTATGTCGGTGAAGCCCAAAATGCTCATTCCGAAGAATGTTCCGAGCAGTGCGCCCATTACCGTCGTGAAGATACCCAATGTAATCACAAGGTTCATCATCCCGGCAAGCTTGCTGCTCAGTTTCTTCTTCAATATAAAGCCGAAGAGAATCAACAGCAGACCATAGCCGGCGTCACCCATACAGAATGCAAAGAAGAGCGAGAAGAATGGTGCCACAATAGGTGTCGGGTCGAAATCGGTACCGCTTGGCATACCATACATCTTTGTCAGCACCTCATACATTCGCGTAAAGGCATTGTTCTTCAGCTTCACAGGGAACTTGTCGCCACGGCGCGCTGCGCGAAGCTCATAGAAAACGCTGTCACCGTCGAGCATCTCCTTCAGGGGAGCCACCGAATCCTGGGGCACCCAGCCCTCGAGCAGCAACAGTTTGTCGCCGGTAACCTTCTCGCCATCGAGAACAACCTTCGAGAACTCAATATCGTGCTGTTGACGCTTGACAGCCTCGCGCAAGGTATTGAGTTCTGCTGCCGCAAACGAGACTAACTCCTCGTGCAGCTGCGCAGTGTGTTCAGTTACCCTGCTCTTTTCGGCAAGCAGCGCCGAGAGGGATGCTGTGGGCAACTTTGCAGGCTCGGCGTCGAGTTCGAACTCCTCGCCGGCAGGTGTAACGGTTACAAAATAGAGACGCGACGATACCTCGGCCACCTTAATTGCATTATACGCGGCAACCCACTCCTCGTTGAAGTTACGTATTCCTGTGACAAAGAAACGCACATCGTAGCCGGCTGCTTTAAGTTTAGCGATGGTCGCGAAATCGAAATCGCCCCAAGGCTCCATCGCTGCAATGTCCTTGTCAACGACCTGCAGAAGAGTCCTCTCCTGCTCTATCTCGGCCGAGAGAGTCTCATATTTTCCAAGCAGGGCAAAAGCATCGCTGTTGGCATCGGCAGGCTGCAACTCCTTTGCAGCAAGCATCTCGAGTTGCTTTACGGCACGCATATAACGGTTGAGCAGAGCCATCTGCTTCTCAAGCTCGGGGTTATCGGCAGCACCGCTGTTCTTCTCGACGATATGCACCACGCCGATGTCGCGCAGACGCTGGAGGAATGCAGTGTACTCCTTATGATATACAAGGAGTGTCAGTTTGTTCATCTTCGTAATCATGCTGTCACCTCCTCTCTTTGCTCCAACAAGGACTTCAAAATCTTCTGTGATGACTTTGACAGGTTCTCCTCGTCTTCCATAAATCGTTTAATCTTTCTGATGGCATCCTGGTAGCCCGGTATCTGCACCTTCTCGAAGAGGTTCACCTTCTGGGTAGTCTTCTTGCGTGCAGTCTCAAGCAGCACCAGTTTGCGGTTCAGCAATTCGCGGCGTATTGCCGTCATTGCCATCTCCTTGAGCAACTCGATTCCGTCGGCGTACCACTTGGGAGCCGTGAACAGGCTGTAACGCCCCACGACGAAGCTGGCATTCTCGAGCACCGGCACCTTTACGCCTGCCACCTTCTGCTGCCCTATCGACAGTTCGCCGGTCTTCACGAGCGACGGGTCGAACTCGTTCCACAATGCGAAGAGCGCACGGTACTGCTCGAGCTGTGCTGCGTACTCATCATCGTGCAGCTGCATCTCGGCCTTGCATTTCTTCACCTCGATGCGCAGCGCACTCTCCTTGTTCTTGATGATAGGGAGAGTCCTGACACGCATCTTCAGTTGCTTTTCGAGTTGCTGAAGTGATGTCTTGTTATATTGAAATGCTATCATTCCTATTTTCTCAATTTTACAACAACATAGATGTTAAAAAAATACCATTGTCATGCTGAGTGCAACAAAGCATCTCATCTTTCACATATTTCGAGATCCTTCACTACCGTTCAGGATGACATCGGTTACATCTATACCATTATCTTATTTCTTCCAGTATGCATCGACAAACTCCTGACGGATATTCACCTCCTCGGGCTTGAAGTAGCGCGAGAAGAGCCCCCAGGTTACATCGAGCATCTCGGTAGTGTTAAGGTTTACATCAATGGCCAACAACTTGTCGGAGTACTCCTTGGCAAAGGACAATGTTCGCTTGTCGTAGTCGGTGAGGTCGAAACCGTTCTCCATCTTTGTCTTTGCGTTCGCAGCATCGGCATAGAGGCGCACTGCCGCGTTCATCACCTGCGGGTGGTCCTTGCGGGTCTTCTTGCCGGCTACAAGCTGTTTCAAGCGCGAGAGCGAACGGAAGGGGTCCACGACAACCTT
>CALBKR010000399.1 GCA_937896105.1 uncultured Bacteroidales bacterium | reverse complement strand
TGAATGAGAGGAACGATGCCGAGTATCTGTTTTATAAGGACTATCCAAACAACCGCCTCGAGGTGGAGTTCCCGGTAATAAACGAGGGTGATATTGTAATCTACGGCTCCTATTTCGTACTTAATCCTGTACTCCGAAAGAAGACAAAGGCTTTTCTTGAATATGCCCACGAGCAGGGTGCTCTGCTCTACTACGATATAAATTTCCGCAAGAACCACATCAACGAGCGTATAAAGCTTGCCGAGGCTATCATAGAGAACCTCGAATTTGCCGATATCGTGCGTGGTTCGGCCGATGATTTCAACTATCTCTATGAGATGACCGATGCAAAGCGCATCTACGATGAGAAGATAAGGTTCTATTGCCCCAATTTCATATTTACCAGCGGTGGTAGCGATGTAAGGCTCTTTGCCAAGGGTGTGGATTCCGCATATCCGGTGAAAAAGGTCGATGTGGTGAGCACTGTGGGTGCCGGAGACAATTTCAATGCCGGTGTGCTGTACGGCCTTGCACAAAAGGACGTGACACGCGACGGGCTGGCACAGCTCACTGCCGGTGAATGGGATAATATTATGGAACACGGGCTTAATTTCAGTGCGCACGCCTGTACGCTGCTCGAGAATTATGTCGACAAGGCGTGGGCTGCCGAGTATATAAAGGGATAGCGATATGAGAGGTTTAATAAAGAGGTTCCCGTACATAATAGTGCTGTTGTCAATGGCACTGTATGTCGGTGTGCGTCTTGTGCCTCATCATCACTGCAACTGCGGCAATGTCGAAACGGTTCACATCGGGTATGGCGAATGCCGGCACGCCAACCACACAAATCACGAGCATAACAGCGAGAGCGAAGGGCACGACTGCCCGGCCGAGAAATGCTGCGAGGATGTGGAGTTCTGCCGTTATACCGGCAAGGATTTCGTGGTCTATAAAAAGTTCCAGTCAAATGAAACTGTCGCCTGTATATTTGTCGACGACTGTATAATCTATGAACCGTTGGAGTCCTGCAGGCCTCCTCTCAAGGATGTCCGGGCTCTGCCCGTCCGGCATTGCAGCTCTTTGTCGCTGCGTGCTCCCCCTGCCTTGTAATTTCGAGTGCGGAATTACAATGTAGGTCTATAAACAAATTACTATGAAGAAAATATTTTTTATGGCAATCGCTGCGATTGCTTTGTGTGGTTGTGCAGAGCACAGCCACAAGGCTGCTGATGCTCACGAAGAGCACGCGCACATACACAGCTACACGGCATATACCAGGAATGTGGAGTTCTTTATGCAGCACGAAGGGCTCAAAGCTGGTGAAAAGTCGTGCATTACACTCTTTGCGACCGACCTGGCGACATTCAAGCCTGTTGCAGGAAAAACTGCAACAGCGACAATCAAGGTGGGTGGCGACAGCCAGAGTATGACTGTAGAGACTGTTAATGCCGGTGTGTTTCATTTCGATATTGTGCCGTCTGTTGCCGGCGATGGCCTTATATTCTTTGAGGCCGGTGGCGAGAAGGCTCATTTTGACATTTGTGTGACCGACGGTCACGACCATAATCACGATGCTCACGCTCACTCTCACGAAGACGGTCACGGCCACGATGAGGCTCACGGTCACAATCACGGTGATGCTCATTCTCATTCACACGAGCACGGCCACGAGGGGCATCACCATCACGCTCCGCACCTTGGCCACGGTGTCGAGACAAATGCAAAGAGCGGCGATGTCTCTTTGACAAAGGAACAGAGCTGGAAAATAGATTTTGCAACGGAGGTTGCCACAGAGAGCACATTCGGCGGTGTAGTCAAGGTCGCTGCAAGGGCAGAGGCACAGCCCGGGGACTTTACTACAATAGTGGCTACAACAAGTGGCAAGGTGCAGTTCGCTGCTAATATTGTAGAGGGTATGCCTGTCTCATCGGGCTCTTCTTTGTTCTACCTCGAGGGCGGTGATGTCACCGACAACGATGCGGCTGTGAAATATGCCGAAGCCGAGAGCCATTACGAGCTTGCCAAGGCCGATTACGAACGCAAAAAGCACCTTTTCATCGAGAAAGTTGTATCGGAACGTGAGTATCAGGCTGCCGAAGCTGCGTACCGCCAGGCCGAGGCGCGTTTCACAAGTATGAAACGCAACTTCGGTAGCGGAAAGGTTACATTGAAATCCTCTATCGATGGCTGTGTATCGACAATTCTCGTTGCAAACGGTGATTATGTGCAGCCGGGAACACCGCTTGCCATCGTGCAGCGTAACGGTGGGGTGAACCTTGTGGCCGAGCTGCCTGTACGTTATGCATCGCAGTTGCAGGATATTGCGGCTGTAAATGTGGAGACAGCTCAAGGGGTTGTGTATAATTCCGACAGCATAGGTGCCGTTGCCGTTGTGGGCAAGGTTGCCAACAGTTGCAATATGTTGCCTGTCACAGTGTCTGCCGGCTCTCTGCCGGGTGTTGTAACGGGCAGCATTGTAACCCTTTATATATCATCTGCTGCAAAGGAACACGGTGTGGCTGTTCCGCGTTCGGCACTGGTCGAGGAGATGGGCAATATGTTTGTTTTTGTACAGAGCAATCCTGTATCGTTCGAGAAACGCAGTGTAAAGGTGGGGGCTACCGATGGCCGCTATGTACGGCTGCTCGAGGGCGTGCACCCGGGCGAGCGCGTTGTCAGCAAGGGTGGTATAATACTGAAACTGTCGCAGGGCGCGTCTGCTCTCGACCCCCACGCAGGTCACGTACATTAATATAAGGTACCGTTATGCTTAACAGGATAATTAAATTCTCTTTGAACAACAAACTGCTGATTATGGTGGCAGTTGTGTTGTTGGCGATAGGTGGTATCTACTCTACTAAAAAGATTGAGGTCGATGTCTTCCCCGACCTGACAATGCCTACTGTGGTGATACTCACCGATGCCCATAATATGGCTCCCGAGGAGGTCGAGCGTCTGGTGACATTTCCTATCGAGACAGCTGTGAACGGTGCCACTAATGTACGTCGTGTGCGTTCATCATCTTCACAGGGCTTCTCCTTCGTGTGGGTAGAGTTCGACTGGGGAATGGATATATACAAGGCTCGTCAGATAATAAGCGAGAAGATGGGCTTGCTCTCCGGGCAGCTGCCCGATGGCATAGTTCCTATGCTTGCCCCGCAATCGAGTGTGATGGGCGAGATAATGTTCGTCGGTATGCAGTCCGACAGCACCTCTATGATGGAGTTGAGGACACTTGCCGAGTGGGTGGTGAAACCAGCTGTACTTGCTACAGGCGGCGTGTCGAATGTAACCATCATCGGCGGTGACTACAAACAGTATCAGGTGCTTGCCGACCCGGTGAAGATGGAGATGTTCGGGGTTACTATGGGCGAGCTCGAGAGTGCTGCATCGGCTATGAGCGTGAACATTGGAGCCGGTGTCGTGCGCGACTACGGCAACGAATATAACCTGCGTGGCATAGGCCGCACAAATGATGTTGATGAGCTTGGCAGCACAATAGTGAGGGTGAACGGTGATGTAGCAGTGCGTGTTGCCGATGTCGCCGATGTCCTTGTTGCTCCGGCTGTGAAACAGGGTTATGCCTCGCTCAATGGTGAGCCGGCCGTGATACTTTCAATATCGAAACAGCCGGGTGTTAACACACTCGATGTTACAAAGAATATCGAGAATAACCTTGTGAGCATCAAGAAATCACTTCCAGAGGATGTCACTGTCGATACGCGCATCTTCCGCCAGGCCGATTACATACAGTCCTCGGTCAACAATGTGGGCAGCTCGCTCATAGAGGGTGCCGTGTGTGTGATTCTGGTGCTTTTCCTTGTCCTCACAAGTCTTCGTT
>CALBKR010000398.1 GCA_937896105.1 uncultured Bacteroidales bacterium | reverse complement strand
GCAGGTAACCGTACCACTCGCCACATTCGGCATCGGGGAAATGGGCGTATGTCCATTCGCTTATCTGCTTGTGCCAGATGAGGTATTTATCGTCACCGGTAGCTTCGTAGGCATACAGGGTAGCTATAATGGCTTCGGTCTGCGGCCACCAGAATTTCATATCCTGTGAGTAGTCCTGCGGAGGCAGGCCACGGCAGTCGCGGAAGTTGATGATGCCGCCATATTGCTCGTCCCATCCCCATTTCCACGACCAGTCGAGAATTTGCAATGCCTGCGCTGTCAGCTCCTTGTCCCAGCTACGGTGCTTTGCCTCCTCGAGAAGGAACCAGGCTGTCTCAATGCAGTGCCCGGGGTTTATGACACGGCCGTTGATGGTGTCGATGAACTCTCCGTTTGGGCCTAACATCTCAAGCAACGCTTCGAATTCAGGCTTCATAAAGTCCTTCAGCGAGGCGATTGACTCGTTTATCTGCAGGTCGAGCACAGGGTCGCTGATAACATTGCGTATGCGCGATGCAGTGTTGATGAGAATCATCACCAATGAGTGACCTTTTGCCTCCAATGCCGGGAGGTATTTGGGTTCCATATAGCCTGGTGTGGAAACGAACTTGCGTATATCCTTGAACAGTTTCAAGGCCTTCTCAGCATAACTCATATCACCCGACGCCTTTGCATATTCGGCCATAGCTATGGCGGCGAAGCTTTCCGAAAAGACATAGCGGCGCTTGCGCAACGGGGTGCCATCGGCCATCACTTCGAAATACATTCTGCCGTCGCTGTCGAAGCAGTGTGCCTCAATGAAGTCTATTGTGCTTTTTGCTGCTGCCAGCCACTCAGGGTTCTTTTCGATGGTATTATAGGCAAAACTGCATACAAAGGCAAAGCGCCCCTGAAACCATACCGATTTTGTGCTGTCTATAAGTGAACCGTCGCGGTCAACACAAGTGTATACGCCACCGTTTACTCGGTCAAGCCCGTGCTCGAGCCAGAACGGCATAATATTGTTTACAAGGTCGTCACGGTATCTTTGCGACCAACCCTCGAGATATTCTTTCCAATTCATAGTATAATGTCGTGTGTAGCTGTTATTTAGAATTTATTGCAACGTTCGAAGAAATTGATGGCCTCAAGCTCCTTACGCATAGCAGCCTCCTCTTCATCGGTCATATTCTGGAAAGGGGTGCGGTTCTTGCCCAGGTCGAGACCAATCAGCTTCATAATGCGCTTGCCGCCGACGATGTTACCGCGGTAGTGACATATAACGTTGATTACCTCCTGTGAGAAATTCTGCAATTCGCGTGCCTTCTCCAAGTCGCCGGCATTCCAGGCATCGATTATTCCTGCAAGGTTGCAGCCGTTGTAGTTGGTTGTTCCGCCGATGCCTCCTTGTGCACCACCCATAGCAAGGCAAGGGAGTATTGTCTCGTCCTGTCCGTGAAGCATATCGAACTTGCCGTTCTTGTAGAGGCGGCACTGGTTATATTCGTAAAGGCTCTCGAAGGTATACTTGATTCCTGCGAAGTTTGGGATGCGGCCGTCTACAGCCTCAAGGAACTTTACCATTGGCAAGTATGCTCCGTTGAATGCCGGGATGTGGTAAAAATAGAAGGGCAATTCCGGTGCTGCCGAAGCAATTTCTTCGCAGTATTTTACAAGCTCCTCGACACGGCCTACCTTTGGAAAAGGTGGTGCCATTGCACCGATACCGAACACTCCGAGTCTTTGTGCGTGTTCTGCCATACGGCGGCTCGATTTTACACAGGTGCTACCTACGTGGACAATTATCTTGAATTCCTTTGGTGCTGCGGCTACCCAAGCCTCGGTGAGCTTAATTCTTTCCTCCTCGGTAAGCATATATCCTTCGCCCGATGAACCGTTGATGAACACACCCTTCATACCGTTCTTTGCAAGCATCTGCGCGTATGCCGGGATTGGTTCGTAATTGACCTCGCCGTTCTCGTAGAATGGTGTGAACGGAGCATCTATCAAGCCGATTATTTTTTCCATAATTATAATTAGATTAAGTATAGGTTTGAATTCTTTATGTGTATAGACAACGTGAATTTGTTGTGAATAAGCGGTCGCTTGTCGGTGACTTCATTTATTGAGGTGCATTATGATATTGCCTCTTCTGTCAGGTATGCGGCATTCTGACAACTCGTTCCAGATATCTTCCGGCAGTGTCTTGTCCGCACCAAGTCTTTTGAGAAAATCAAGAACTTTAGGAGAGAAATAGTATTTGTCATCCTTTATGTTCTTATATGCCATAAAGTAGATATACATCTCTTTCATCTGTATTTCCCCATTTGCGTATATGTGGTATTTGTAATAGTCGTTGACCTTGCGTGAATAGTAACTCTCGCTACCCAACATTATGTATGGAACCCCCTCTTTCTGTCCGTTGAGTGTATGCAGATAATCGGACGACGAGTATTGGTAGAAAGAGTGACTCTGTTTTTGCTTGAGCATATCTTCGAAATTCAAGGATTTGTTTACCTCATCAACAATGCGCTGGTACATCCTTAAAGTCCCGCTTGATTTGTTTGTTGTGAAGAGGTTTACCTTGTCCGTGTTGTTTTTTGCGAAAGAGATGATTTCTGTAAACTTCTCGGCAGATATTTCGTTTATAGTGTCGATAGGCAGATGTCGTTCTTTTGCAAACTCCTTATCTATGTATACCGTCAAAGTGTCGTATCCGAGGAAGTATCCCGTTATACATGCCTGATTCCGGATGTTGTCTGCTTTGTAGTCGATAGAGCTTTGATCCATTCTATCTGCCGATAATACAATCGATATAAACGGTTGTGTCTTTTTCTCGTTCCATCGTATGGCCTCCTCTGTCAGTAATGTCCAGGCACTGCCGCTCGGTAGATTTATGTATGTGGAACTGTCGTACTCCTTTACATTGACTGTATTATCGGTAATGCTCTTTATAAAGTCAACGACAGAGCCACCTCCCGAGAATATGAGTAATGACTGCGGTTCTTTTGCCTCCGAACCATTCTGTGCATTTTTATTAAGAACAAAGAGTGCGGAGATTGCAAGCAGAACGGCTATCAATGATATGGACAGGTATTTCCAAAATGTTATCCTTGTTTTAATGGTAGAGACTCCTTTGGAGGGATTCTTTGTTCTTCTGGTTGTTAGAAACGGGTGTTTCTCTTCCTCCTGCAGCACTTCCGATTCGAACTTGTCCACATATCTCATTATGCGTTCTCTGGCCTTTGTCTTAAGGTCTTCGAGGCTTGAATATTCTACATAGTATTTGCTGTTGCCAAGGCATCCGGCAATGAGCCCCTGTATACGGGCTATATTGGGTGTTATTGCTTCCCCGTCATACTCACGTATGAATATCATTATGTCTGGGTGGTTCTTCTCGTTGAGGGATTTTGTAGCAGCGATGAACTCCTCTTCTGTCTTTGAGCCGATATAACCGTCCAGAATAAAAACGACGATATCTGCCTCCTCTACTATGAACCTGTTATACGAATCCTGGTTCTCGTCGAAATGTTCATATGAGTTTGCCGTTATATGTATTCCTCTTGAACTATACAGGGAACTTAGATCGTTGGCGATGATTTTTATACCGTTTCGCTCCGTTTTAAGCTCTTTTGAACCTGCTATGAAAATTTTCAATTCAGCCATTCTTCCACAATGTTTAAATGCTTTGTTTCTAATGTGTGAATTTTAACAAATTATGGCAAATATATTAATTACAAGTCAATGCTCAAAAGATATTTTATGTTTTATTGAAATAACCAAGGCTTTTTGGTTAAGATATAGCATATTCAAAAATGCTGTTACTTATATTGTGACGCTATTCCCTTTTTTCTTATCTTAGCATAATAAAATATAAGTGAATGACAATTGAACCAATAGCATATTATCATACCAAGGTTGGAACAAAGTTCGGTATTCCGCGTCAGAGCGGCCTGGTGCCCGAACTATGTGGGGATGTTGTTCTTGAACAGCAATACTGTAACCCCGATGCCTTGCGTGGCATTGAGGGTTTCGATTACCTATGGCTTATCTGGGAGTTCTCTCAGGTGGGGCGAGATGGCGAGTGGAGCGCATTGGTGCGTCCGCCGCTTCTTGGCGGCAACAGACCGATGGGGGTTTTTGCGACGCGTTCGCCCTTCCGCCCGAACAGGCTCGGGCTCTCTTCGGTGCGTCTGCTTGCGGTTGAGAATAGAGGTGGGCGGCTTATCCTGCAGGTGAGCGGTGCCGACCTGGCCGACGGTACACCCATCTATGACATAAAACCTTATGTAGCATACAGCGATGCACATCCCGGTGCACGTTGCGGCTTTGTCGACAGCAACAGCTGGCAGTGCCTTGATGTTCATTTTCCCGAGCACCTGAAAGT
>CALBKR010000397.1 GCA_937896105.1 uncultured Bacteroidales bacterium | reverse complement strand
GCCCTGTACTCGGCCTTCACCTCGAGGGTCACTACCTGAATATGGCAATGGCAGGCGGCCAGCTCCCCGAGAACATCAAGGATCCCGACCCAAACGAGTATATACCGTTGGTCGAGAAATGGGATTGCATCAAGCGTTGGGATGCTGCCCCGGAGCTCCCGGGTGCAATGCAGTTCGGCAAATACATCACATCAAAAGGCATCTTGGCTTCGGTAGCCCACACACAGGCCGAGTATGACGATATCCACGCTGCGCGCAAGAACGGATACACGCACGCCACACATTTCTACAACGCGATGCCTGGTTTCCACAAGCGCAGAGAGTACAAGTATGAAGGTACCGTAGAGAGCATCTACCTTCACGAAGATATGACAGTAGAGGTTGTTGCTGACGGCATACACGTTCCACCTACTATTCTGCGCCTTATCCACCACATCAAGGGTGTCGAGCGCGCCTGCGTCATCACAGACGCGTTGGCTTGCGCAGCAAGTGACAGCACAACAGCTTTCGACCCACGCGTAATCATTGAGGACGGTGTATGCAAGCTTGCCGACCGCACAGCACTTGCCGGCTCTGTTGCCACAATGGACCGCTTGATAAGGACACTGGTACAGAAGGCAGAAATTCCTCTCGACGACGCTATCCGTATGGCGTCGGAGACCCCTGCAAAGATTATGAACGTATATGACCGCAAGGGTTCATTGCAGAAAGACAAGGATGCCGACATTATGATACTCGACGAAGATTTGAACATACGCGCTGTGTGGGCTATGGGTCAGCTTGTCGAGGATACATACAAACTCTAAAAGAGACAAGGAGTATATACCGGCGGTGCACCATCATTGGTGCACCGCTTTTTATAATACCGTAGAGAGACAGACAGGCAAACAAAATCGCAATTGAAGTTGTTATACAAATAGGAATTATTAGAAATCGTTTAAGTTTTTTTGTTAATTCAAGAACAAATATAAACAGCCTAATCACTATCTTTGCAAAACGTAATCAAGCATAGTGGCACGCCACAAAGCGGAGAGAAAGGAATGATTGATATGACAACCGACTATAACAAAACATCTGAAGCAAATCCCCTGTTGGAAGAGTATGGCACACTCTATGGCGCGATACCATACGACCGTATTACCCTTGGGCACTACATACCGGCCATAAAAGAGGCCATCAGACGCGAAGAGTGCATAATCGAAGAGATTTGCAATAACGCCGCCAAAGCCGATTTTGACAACACTATTGTCGCACTGGAGCACTCCGGGCTGCTGCTTGGCAACATAATCGGAGCCTTCAACGCGGTTGCCAATGCCTACAGCAATGATGAGGTATTGGCTATTGAAGAGGAGATGCAACAGCTTTACGTTGCGCACAGGAACAACATCACGCTCAACGAAAGACTATTCGAACGTATAAAAGCGGTATACAACAGCGACAAAAGCCACCTGAATGACGAGCAGCAGAGGCTGCTCGAACAGACATACGAAAGTTTCGTGCGCAACGGAGCCAACCTCACGGGAAATGAGCGCGAGGAGTTCCGCGCACTCACAGAGCGGCTTGCCGTACTCGCAGTAAAGTTCCAGGAGAACAGCATAAAGGATACCGACGGATACACCCTGCTTGTCACCGACGAGAGAGACCTCGAAGGGTTGCCTGCCGATGTCATTGAGGCGGCACACAACAACGGCAAGGAGAACGGCAAGGAGGGTTGGCTGTTCACGCTGCACCGCCCGAGCTATTTACCGTTCATCACATTCTGCCGCAACCGCGAACTGCGCAGGCAGATGTATATGGCATACAGCACCATCGGCGCGAAGGGCAACAGCCACGACAACCGCGAGACCGTAAAGGAGACCGTGAACTGCCGACTTAAACTTGCACGCCTGTTGGGATACAACACTTACAGCGACTATGTTTTAAGCGAACGTATGGCACAGAACACCGATGCCGTATTCTCAATGCTCGGAAAGCTGACCTGGTCCTACCTTCCTGTGGCACAGCGCGAAATGAAGGAGATTAAGGCATTTGCCAAGAGCCTTGAAGGTGATGACTTTGATTTCCGGCCCTGGGATTTCGCATACTACAGCGAAAGGCTCAAAGAGAAGAAATATGACCTCACCGACGAGATGGTACGCCCATACTTTGAACTGAACCAGGCTATTTACGGAGCGTTCTACCTTGCCACAAGGCTATACGGAGTCACCTTCAAGCAGAACCACGACATCCCTGTGTTCACACCCGATGCAAAGGTGTGGGAGGTGTACGACTACGACGGCACATACCTCGCACTGCTCTACTGCGATTTCTACGCACGCAAGGGAAAACACGCCGGTGCGTGGATGGACAGCATAAAGCCGCAGTACAAGAATGCCGACGGCACCGACCACAGGCCACACATTACTCTATCGACCAACTACCGCAAGCCGTTGCCCGGCAAGCCCACACTGCTCAACCACGATGAGTTCAACACACTGATGCACGAATTCGGACACTGCCTGCACGGCATACTGTCAGATGTGACATATCCGTCGCTATGCAGCCCCAATGTTCTTTGGGATTTCGTTGAGATGCCATCGCAGATAATGGAGAATTTTGCGACCGAGGAGGAGTTCCTGCAGCACTTTGCTTTCCACCACAAGACGGGCGACAACATACCGGCCGAAACACTGCACAAGATTGAGCAGGCACGCACCTTCAACGCAGGCTACCAATGCGTGCGCCAGGTAGGGCTCGGACTCATCGACCAGGCTTGGCACAACATATCACAGCCGTTCGAAGGTGATGTACTCGAATACGAACACTCGGCAACAGCTGCACTCCGGGTTATGAAGCCTATAGAGGGAACCGGAATAACGCCACAATTCGGGCATATAATGTCTGGGGGATATGCCGCCGGGTATTACAGCTATAAATGGGCAGAGATGCTCGATGCCGATGCCTTCTCGCGTTTCAAGGAGGAGGGTATATTGAATATGAAGGTGGCACAATCGTTCCGCGAAGAGATACTCTCAAAGGGCGACAGCCGACACCCTATGGAACTGTATCTGCGTTTCCGCGGGCGCAAGCCGCAAATAGAGCCACTGCTCGAACGCGATGGCATCAAAACCATCTGCCCACACCTGTAATGCGGGTCTAATATTATAATATTATGACAAGAAATATTGCAAGAACCATAAAGAACCTTATCTTTGTGTCCGCGCTCACACTATTTGCCGCGTGCGACAGCGGAGACGATGTCGAGGAGATATTCGTTGGGCATGACTGGAAACTGACATACATTGAGGATGGAAGCACAAGG
>CALBKR010000396.1 GCA_937896105.1 uncultured Bacteroidales bacterium | reverse complement strand
ATGGTGCGCTTCGCGTTACCGAGCCTATAACAGCTAACGGCAACTATATTCTGGAGGTTCCCGCTGGTTATTTTGTAGATAGTAATGGTCGCTCGCTCGATGGCATTACCTTAAAATATACAGTGAAGAACGATGGTACAGGCATCGACGATGTAGAGACTGTCAAAGAACTCAAGTTCTACGACCTCAAGGGTAACCGTGTCGAGAAACCCGTACGCGGCATCTACGTGACATCAGAGGGCAACAAGGTGCTGGTCAAGTAACAAGCAGTTTGACAAATTCCCCAATAAGGTGTGTACTCGCTACACACCTTATTTTATTTATATATGCAACAACGGCAGGAGCAAAAAAATGCTCTTAATTAATTAAAATTAAGAAAAATTTATAGTATAATTTATATACATCATATTATTTTTGCCCTGAACGTTAACTATAACTTAACCACAACACTATGAAGAAATTATTGACATTACTTATTTGCGGACTGCTGTCGACGACAGTCATTTTTGCCGACGAGCCATTCCGCAACCACAGGTACGACTCATTCAAGGTACTTGAGACAAACAACGAGAGCACTGTATTTATCGGCAACAGCATCACCGATATGCACTGCTGGCCGGAGGCCTTCGTGACATCCGAAGGCAATTATCTCCCTATTGTAAACCGAGGCAACTCGGGAACCTACTCAACCGAGCAGAGCAACAACCTCGAGAGTTACATCGCCGGAAAGCCCAAGAAGGTGTTTATGATGATAGGCACCAACGACATCGCCACATCGGGCGGTCTCAATTTCAGCGGCGAGCAGGTTCTTGCATACGTAAAGAGCATTGTGGAGCGCATACACAAACGCTCGCCCGAGACAAAAGTATACCTTTACAGCATTCTCAACAACAAGACAGGCAACCGTGTGGAAGCGACATGGCTGCACACCAACAAGATTGTGAAGGAATATGTCGAGGCACAGAATGTAGATTGGCTCAAGTACATCGACCTCTATGACAAGCTCACAGGCGTTGCACAGGGCGGCGTGTGGAGTTATGACAACCTTCATCTTACAGCTGCAGCATACCAGGTATGGTGCGAGACCATCTGTGAATACTTGGCCGAGGGTGAGGAGTATACCGTTTCAACAGTATATCCAGCCAACACACAGAACATACAGCAGAACGGAGGCCTTGGCGGTGCACACGGCATGCGTGCGACATATTTCAGTGCTCTGCCAATAAGCAACGAGGATGTACTTGTGCTTGGCGATGAATTCATAAAGAACGGCGAGTGGCAGGAGCTCCTTGGCAATCTCAACGTGAAAAACCGCGGTACAGGCTGGGGCTATGGTGGCGACATCGCCACCACAAGCAAGCTTGTAGATGCCATGTATGCAAACACAGGCGTAGAGAAGAAGGACGCAAAGGCAATCTTTATCTACACCGGAACAGGTGACTGCAACGGCAGTACAAGCATAGAGACCGTGAAGAGCAATTACAAGACTCTTGTAGACAAAGTCGTTGCAAAATCGCCTACATCGAAGATTTACCTTATGGCACTGTGCCCCACAAACAACGCAACCACAAACACATCACGCATAAAGGTGCTCAACGACTACCTCGCCACACTTGCGACAGGCAACATAAGATTCGTTGACACATACACCCCGCTGCTCAGCGGCAGTGTAGCGAATACAAAATATTTCTACCCATCAAATTACCTTGGCGGCCTTGGCTATGTAAAAATGGCCAACCTTATGAAAGATGCACTTGTTGCAGATTTCCCCGAGGATACATACAATGTAATAAGCGAAGCTGATGCCGAGGTACGCTACACACAGGCTACACTGCGCAACACCCTTTCACAGGCAATTGCACGCGGCCTTATGCTGGAGCGCGGAACAGCAATGGGACAGTACGATCCTGCAAAGCTCGCAACTTTTGACGCTGAACTTGAAAAAGCGTATGCACTGCTTGAAAAGGAGAGCATCACAGAAGCCGAGGTAACAGAAATGGCCGGCAAACTTGCCGCCGCCGTTGAAGGAGCACTCGCAATGCCAAAGGCAAGCACTGCCGATGAAGAGCAGTGGTATCAGTTTACATCTTTGCGCAGCCCCGACCTTTATGTGTCAGCCGAGGGAGAAGCCGCAGGCGTGGCCGGCAAGGGCAACACCGCATCATCGGCAACATCAATGTGGAAGTTCGTCGACCGTGGCGACAACACATTCGACATTGTCAACCGCGAGTACAGTTCATACCTCAACCCCGTTGCCAACTACAACACACAGATTACTACTACAAAGACAAAGCCTGCAAATGGCTGGACTGTAAGCTATGCCAACACACCCGGCTACTACATCATCTCATCGGGAGAAGTGCAGTTAAATCAGACCGGTTCAGGCCAGAACTACACAATCTACAACTGGAGCAGCAGCACAAGCCTCGGCTGTGACCGTGGCGACACAGGATGTCAGCTTGCGATTGCCGAAGCCGGAGAAATAGAGGAACTTCCTACCTCATTGACATACACTGTAGACAAGAACAACGGCAATCTCTACCGCGGAACATCCGTTAACCAGGCTTGGAACAGCACCTGGAAGAGCAATGCCGAGCCACAGTTGCAGTTTGGTTGCGGTACAATTAACAATATGAACTGGGAGGGTACAAACGTACAGTTGATGACAGGTACAGCCGGCAGTGCAACATACACGCTCACCGCACCGGCAGGGTATACCATTACCGAGTACAGTTTTACGTTTGCCAACAATGACCACACGACAGGGCTCACGCTCACAATGGATAACGGCGATGTATATACTACATCCGCCACAGCACAGACAATAAGCGCAAAGAAACTGGCGCTCAGCAATGTATCGTTCACACTTGCCGGGAACAACGGCAAAGGCGTGGTATTGACAAACTTCACAGTGACAATAAAGGACGACTCTCCCGAAATGCCTACTATAAGCACCGAGGGCGACGAGCACTGGTACTACATTACCAACGCGTCGGCAAAGACATACTGCGCAGGCAAGGTAATATACAACGACAGCGAGACAGGCAAGCTGCGCTTCGGCGACAAGACCTTCAGCGCCGACCGTGTATGGAGTTTCTGGGAGAAGGACGGCAAGCTCGCCATCAAGAACTACAAAGGCGAGTACATCGGCACTGCCGGAGCAGGCACTGGCGGCAGCACATCATTCGGTACAGTTGAGGAGGCTAACTACATATACAACATACAGAGTTCATTCGGGTTCTTTATTATAAAGGACAATGCTGTAGAGCTGCATGCACAGGAGGCCGGTGCGGTCATTGTAC
>CALBKR010000395.1 GCA_937896105.1 uncultured Bacteroidales bacterium | reverse complement strand
ATTGATGGCCATAAAGCTACTATTACGGAAGATTATCAACGTTTGAAATCAATAGTCCAATCAAAACGAGGAGAAGAAAAGTTGCAGAAATGGATTATAGATAAACAGAAATCTACCTACGTGCGCATTAATGATAATTGGGTAAAGTGTGATTTTAAATATCCAGGATGGGTCAGACAGTAAGAACATGTTTGAAATAATGAAATCTCATATACAAAGGAATAGGCACAAGATATTGGTCGCCAGTATCTTGTGCCTGTTTGGCTTTTGCCTGACGGCCCAAGATCGTCCCAGAAGGAGTGTGGCGCAACCGGCAAAAAGCAAGGTCTATCTGCTTCACTCTGATATCTTAAAGAAAAGCAAAGATAATCCGGATCCTGATGCTCAGATCTTAGTTGGGGATGTTGTCTTTCGTCACGATAGTATTTATATGTATTGTGACAGTGCTTGTTTTTATGAAAAAACGAATTCGTTGGAAGCATTCGACAATGTAAAGATGGTGCAGGGGGATACTTTGTTCCTTTATGGTGATTATCTTGACTTTGACGGAATTACAAACCTGGCACGTGTGCGGAATAATGTAAGGCTTATAGACAAGAATACGGTTCTCGAGACCGATAGTCTCGACTTTGACCGTAACCGCAATCTTGGATATTTCTTTGAATATGGCGTGCTGTATGATGAGAAGAGTTCGCTTCGCTCCTACTATGGTGATTACAATGTGGATACAAAGCGTGCCGTCTTTATCGACGATGTGACATTGGAAAATCCAAAATTCCTTATGTTGTCCGACACATTGCATTATAATACACGCAACAATCTTGCTACAATTGTAGGCCCGACAAACATCTATTCTGGCAAGTCCGAGGTCTACTCCGAGCACGGATATTACAATACTTCGACGAGGCGTGCGGTATTGATAGACCGGTCAGTGCTTTACAATGAGAAAAAGACTATTACGGCCGATTCGATTTTCTATGATTCTGAACGTGGATTAAGCGAGGTCTTTGGTGATATAATATATAAAGATACGATAAACCGTAATATGCTTACAGGCGAGTATGCATTTCTTGATGAGCTAAAAGACTCGGCATATGTTACGGATAGGGCTGTTGCCGTTGATTTTTCGCAACGCGATTCCTTGTTCGTGCATTCCGATACTATCTGGGCAATCTCATACAACCTTGATACAGATTCACTATATCGGCAGGTCAAGGCCTATAACAAAGTGCGCGCCTGGGGACCTAATATGCAGGCTGTGTGCGACTCGTTGGTCTTTGATTCCCGTGATACCTGTATGACAATGTACAAAGACCCTATCCTGTGGAACGGCGATGTTCAGTTACTTGGCGAGGTTGTCAAGGTCTATATGAGGGATTCGGAGATAGATTGGGTTAATATTATAAACCAGACTCTCTATGCAGAGAAGCTTGATTCTGTCTGCTATAATCAGATAAAAGGGCAAGAGATGGAGTTTTACTTTGATGATGGAGAACTGAAAGAGATGCAAGTGATAGGAAGTGTCGAACTTATTTTCTATCCGATAGACAGCGACAGCACCTTTTTGGGGATGAATACGACAACAGCCGGCAGGACAATTGCATATATGAAGGACCGTAAGGTCGACAAAGTTGTGGTTCCAAAGGATTCAAAAGGGGTCTTTTATCCGATGAGCCAGCGCCCTGAGAACAAGCAATTCCTTGAGAATTTTGTTTGGTTCGATTATGTGAGACCTGTTTCTAAAGAGGATATTTTCAATTGGAGAGGAAAAGGAGCCGGCAAAGAGCTTAAGGTGATAAGGAAAGATAGGGTGCCTTTGCCCACACTTGACCGTTTTAAAAAGAAGTAGCAGTATGGCACGTTTCAGGATGCGTGAACCCAGAAAGTTCAACCATAAGTATATATTTGTTGATGAGCGCAAGGAAAAGCTCGACAAAATTGTCGAAAATGCCAAACGCGACCTTGGTATGTTGCCTCCAAAGGAACCAACATACGAAGAGCGTATAAGAGGTGCTTTTGTCGGAGAGAGTTCACATCTTGCCCGTAAAAGGAATAACGGCTCCCGTATCTCGTCGCGCTTTGCAGTTGCTGCATTGTTCGTATGCGCATTTATAGTCTATTATATTTTGAAAACCGTGTATGGGTATATTTGATATATGAGAGATATAATACATCTGTTGCCCGATTCGGTGGCAAATCAAATTGCTGCGGGAGAGGTTGTCCAACGTCCATCCTCGGTGGTTAAGGAGCTTGTGGAGAACTCCATAGATGCCGGCGCCACCAAAGTGCAGGTTGTGGTCTCTGATGGTGGACGCACATTGATACAGGTCATTGATAATGGAAAAGGAATGTCCGAGACCGACGCCCGTCTTGCATTCGAGCGTCATGCAACATCAAAAATATCGAGTGCGGATGATTTGTTTGCACTCACCACTATGGGATTTCGCGGCGAAGCATTGCCTAGCATTGCCTCTGTGTCAGAATTAAAAATTACCACACGGAGAGCACAGGATGTGGAAGGCACACTGGTAAGCTGCATAGGGGGAGACATGGCTCCCACCATGAATACAGGCTGTGCCCCCGGCACGGAAATCAGCGTGGCAAACATCTTTTACAACATCCCGGTGCGCCGCAAATTCCTGAAAAGCGAGGAAACGGAAGCCGGTCACATTGAACACCAACTGCGCTTGCATGCTCTCGCCTTCCCCGATGTGCGGTTCTGCTTCGTGAAAGATGGACAAGTTGTGTTTGATGCCCCGGCCACCCACGACATGCGACACCGCATTGCAGCTTTTTATGGGCGAGAACTGGCAGCAAGCCTTCTTCGCATCAAACCCACCCACACTGCCGGAGTGCGGGTGGAAGGCTACCTGATGCCGCTTGAAGCTGCGCGCCGCAACCGCCGCATGCAATTCGTATTCCTCAATAACCGCCCCATTGAAGACAAAATTGTGGCTCGCGCCATTCGCGATGGCTACGGCGGCTTCCCAACGGGATTGCACCCGGCCTTTTTCCTGTATCTAGAGGTGGAACCGGCTCTTGTGGATGTGAATGTGCACCCAGCCAAACGAGAGGTTCGCTTCCGAAGGCCATCGGAAGTCACAACGGCTATTCTGGATGCCATCAACAGCACCTTGCGGGCTCATGCTCGCGGCGAGGAAAGTGTACCCCCTGCCCCCTTTCATACGCCCCCCTCACAAACACCTGAACTGAAACCGGAGCAAAAGCCCCAACCTTCTGCGCCCATCTCCTCCGGTTCAGCATTACCGTTCACATTGCGCCCTGTACTGGAGCCTCAGCAGCGTCAGCTCAATCTCTGCACCAACAAGAAGCAAGCAGCCGAGCCCGCAGCAACGTCTCAAGTACAATCGCAGGTGCCCCCTCCCCCCTCCCCTGTGCAGCAACACACACCGGATACCCATCCGCAGTTCCGCTACATAGGATTATTTAGAGAAC
>CALBKR010000394.1 GCA_937896105.1 uncultured Bacteroidales bacterium | reverse complement strand
GTCCATAAGACTTGCCGAGCGACGTGCCGGAATCTTGAATTCGTGTGAAATATCGCGCGATATATCACCGACAGTCAATATCGCAATTGTATTGTTCGCCGTGCAGATGTTTGCAAGCGCTGTAAGTGTGCATATTGCAGCCTCTGCACCACGACGTGAGCGGACACGGGCAGTGACAATACGTATGAGAAAGTCGAGACCACCGTTGATACGTACCAGCTCGAGCAGACCGCCGGCAAGCATTGTCACTACAATAAGTTCGGACATCGAAGTGACACCCTCGCCCATTCGGGTAAAGACATCCACCCAAGCCAAAGAACCATAGGCAAGACCTATTATCGCGGCAATCGATATACCGATGGCAAGCACTGCCAGAACATTTATGCCGAACAGTGCTGCCACTATCACAATAAGATATGGAAGACACTTGATTACATCGTGGAGCGTCACTGCAGCAACATCAATTTCACCGTCACCGCTACCGCTGAAAGCATATACCAACAGAGTGACGATAGCCGCAGGCACTACAAGCCTGAAGTTAGTACGGAACTTGCTGCGCATCGAACAACCCTGTGTCTGCGTCGCAGCAATTGTCGTATCGGAGATAAAGGATAGATTATCGCCAAAGAAGGCACCACCCACTACTATCGCCACAAGCCACGCGACATCGCAACCCATCTGAGCAGCAAGCGCTGTCACAATAGGTGCAAGGGCAACTATCGTGCCAACCGATGTTCCTACCGACATCGACACGAAACAGGCGGCAACGAATATGCCTGCAGGTAAAAATTTCACCGGCACTAAATTGAGTGTCAATGCTACAGTTGCATCAACTGCGCCCGTAGCCTTAGCCACAGAAGCAAAGGCACCGGCAAGGACAAAAATCCATATCATATACATAATGCGGCTGTTGGCAGCTCCGTGTGAGAAATCATCAATGCGTTCCTGCAGTGACTTGCCACGGGAAATGACGACAGCATATACAGCCGCTATTATAAAAGCGACAGCAATGGGAATACTATAGAAACTGCCTGCCACAATGGAACCGACAACATATACAAGCAACAGCACTGCTATCGGCGACAGTGCAAAGAGTCCTTTACGGGTTGGAACATTATGCATATCCATCATATATTTATTTTAGAAGCTGTTTGATATTTATTATAAAAGATTCAAACAGTTTATTACATAAAAAAGCGAGGTTCTCTATCGAAAACCCCGCTTAACCATTTCTGGCGCAGATTATCTACGCAAGC
This sequence comes from uncultured Bacteroidales bacterium, assembly GCA_937896105.1. The sequence goes on along the minus strand of CALBKR010000394.1, from coordinate 1,014 downwards.
CAAGCTTAGCGACAATTGCACGGTAACGGTTGATGTCACGGTCCTTAAGATAGTTAAGGAGTGAACGACGCTTACCTACAAGCATTGTCAAAGCTCTCTGTGTGCTATAGTCTTTACGGTTAGCCTTAAGGTGCTCCGTCAAGTGGGCAATACGGTATGAGAACAATGCAATCTGGCTCTCTGCTGAACCAGTATCAGTGTTAGACGTTCCGTATGTGCCAAAGATCTCTTTCTTTTTCTCAGAATCCAAATACATGATTTGATGTTTTAAGTTGTTAAAAAATATCTTATGGCCGACAAATGAATGCGCCTGAACGCACTATGTTGCCAACGCGGATGCAAAGATACAACGAAAAATCGGATTGGCAACTACTTTGCCACAAAAAAGTTTGGCGCAACAGGACGAAAACATTGAGAGCCGGAGGCTACGGACAAAAAAACAATGACTATTATTGCCATTTATGCAATAAATCGGCGGATTTGTTGTACCTTTGCCGCGGAGCGGCAGAGCGGAGCCAAAGAGGCCGGTTTGCACATCCGTAACCTTTTACTACAAGTGACATAAACGACTGACTATGCAGAATATACGTAATATAGCCATCATTGCGCACGTCGACCACGGCAAGACGACTCTTGTCGACAAGATGATGCTCGCAGGCAACCTGCTGAAGGAGCAGGACAACGACAAGCTCACACTCGACAACAACGAGCTGGAGCGCGAGAGAGGAATAACCATCCTCTCGAAGAATGTATCTATCCGCTACAAGGATACAAAGATAAATATCATAGACACTCCGGGACACAGCGATTTCGGCGGCGAGGTAGAGCGCGTGCTCAACATGGCCGACGGCTGCATACTGCTCGTCGACGCCTTTGAAGGCCCGATGCCGCAGACACGCTTCGTGTTGCAGAAGGCATTGCAGATAGGCCTCAAGCCCATCGTGGTCGTGAACAAGGTCGACAAGCCCAACTGCCGCCCCGAGGAGGTGTATGAGATGGTATTCGACCTGATGT
>CALBKR010000393.1 GCA_937896105.1 uncultured Bacteroidales bacterium | reverse complement strand
CCGAGGAGGTCGGTGACGGCACTTATCGTCTATACGGAATTTACCAGAATATCAAGTACTATATCAAGTCAGTTGCCGGTCAGCAGCTTGTAGCAACAGCAGACAAGGGCGGTGACGAGACAAAATTTTTCTTTACCGAGGTGGCTGCTCCGCTCGGTGATTATTGGGAGAACCAGCAGATATTCGAGGAGAACAAGGAGGCTGCCCACGCAACCTTTATCCCTTATACATCGACAGCGGCAATGAAGGAGGATGTGAACTACGCTTTCCCGTGGCTCACTCCCGAGAAGGCCGATTACCTCTCGCTGAACGGTACCTGGAAATTCAATTTCGTGAAGGATCCTTCAGCCCGTCCAAAGAAGGATACATTCTGGGGCGATGATGCCGATGTATCGGCTTGGGATGACATTGATGTACCCTCTTGCTGGGAGATGAAGGGCTATGACCTTCCTCTCTATGTAAATGTGGAGTATGCTTTCCATAATAATCCTCCATATGTCGCCAATAAGGTCGAGGGAGTAGGCGATAACCCGGTAGGCTCGTACCGCCGCACATTCACACTGCCCGATGGCTGGGAGGCAAAGAATGTCTTCCTACATTTCGACGGTCTCTACAGTGCTGCCTTTGTTTGGGTAAACGGCCACTATGTAGGCTACACACAGGGTGGCAACAATGACCACGAATTTGACATAAGCTCACAGGTGCGCACCGGTGAGAACAACATCAGCGTTCAGGTGCTCCGTTGGAGCGATGCCTCGTACCTCGAAGGCCAGGATATGTTTCATATGAGCGGTCTGCATCGTGATGTATATCTCTATGCTACACCAAAGACATTTGTGCGCGACCATTATATAACAAGCACACTCAACAGCACATACGATGGCGGCAGTATGAACGTTGCACTTGAAATAGACAACCGCACTGCCGTTGCTGCAAGCAAGGTTGTCGAGGCAGAACTGATAGCTCCCGACGGTACAGTTATCGCCACAAGGAGTACAAATGTCGAGGTTGCCGATGGTGTAAAGGTCGCAGAGTGTGATATCACATTCAGCGGGCTTGCATCGTTGTTGCCTTGGTCTGCCGAGGTTCCCAACCTATATACCGTTGTCATACGTCAGAAAGATGCTGCCGGCAACGAGGAGATGGTCTTCTCTACAAAGTATGGTTTCCGTCACATCGAAATCAAGAACGGTGTGGTGCTCATCAATGGACAACGTGTCTATTTCAAGGGCGTGAACAATCAGGATACCCATCCACTCTATGGTCGTGCCATTGATGTTGCAACAATGCTCAAGGATGTAGAGCTTATGAAACAGGCCAACATAAACACTGTGCGCACAAGCCACTATCCGCGTCAGGCGAAGATGTATGCAATGTTCGACTATTATGGCATCTATGTGATGGATGAGGCCGATGTAGAGTGTCACAAGAGCTGGAGTGAGATGAAGAAGAACTGTATTTCGAACGACCCGACCTGGCAGGCGCAGTATGTCGACCGCACCGTACGTATGGTCTACCGCGACCGTAACCACCCCTCTGTGGTCTTCTGGTCACTCGGCAACGAGTCGGGTGTCGGAGTGAACTTCGATGCTACATATGCTGCTACAAAGGCTCTCGATTCCCGCCCAGTGCACTACGAGGGCTACTCGAACGAGAACTCGGCCAACAACACCGATTTCGATTCGAAGATGTATCCTAATCTCTCTTATACACAGAGCCACTGTGCAAACAGTATCGGCGGCGAGCCCTTCTTCCTTTGCGAGTATGCCCACGCAATGGGTAACGCAGTGGGCAACCTGCAGGATTACTGGGATATAATCGAGGGCAGCAAGTATGGTATCGGCGGTTGCATCTGGGAGTGGGCAGACCACTCCGTCGTTCTTGAAAACGAAAAGGGCGAAAAGCTCTCAGGCGTTGAATTCACAGTATATTCAGACAAAGCACTTACGAACGTTGTAGCAACAATAGTAACGGATGCAAACGGCAAGGGCGTAAGCACAAATCTTCCTTTCGGAACATATTA
>CALBKR010000392.1 GCA_937896105.1 uncultured Bacteroidales bacterium | reverse complement strand
CACCGCCACCGATGAGCAGATATCTCTTGCCTGCGGTCGCAGGCATTGTAAAGCCGTTACCGAGCGGCAACAGGGTGTTAACCTTATCACCGGCCTTGAGCGCGCCCAACCAGCGTGTGCCGTCACCGACAACCTGTACCAAGAAACCGATTTCTTTGGCTTCGGCATCGAAACTGTGCACCGAAATGGGGCGACGCAGCATTACTGTGGGTGTTTCGTCTATCCTCAACTCGGCAAACTGGCCGGGATAGACAGGGGGCAAGGCTGCATCACTTGCCATAACCAACAGCACACAGTTGGCATTGACCTGCTTCACCTCCTTGACAACTAAATCGACAAGAACTTTTTTCATATCAAGAATTATGCTATTAAATAATGTATATATTGCGAAGATAGCATAATTTTATTCCACGCACAAACAAATGAAAAGATTTTGGACAACGCCAGAGCCTGAAGCGTTATTTTTCCGGCACCAGAGTCTCGTATGTGCCATCGGTGTAGAATATGCGCACCTCTTTTATTCTCTTTTCAGGAACTTGCAGCACAGGCTGTTGGGCGCGAGTAGTATTGTAGCGTTTAGGGCGCTGTTCGACAACAGTCTTGTCGCGCTGTTGCACCAAGCGTCGAGGCTTTACATCCCCAACAGGTTGCGAAACAACCTCTTCGCGCACAATGGGAGATGACAGTAAAGGCTCCGCAGCTGCAAAGAGACCGCCCACAGCCTGCGTTTGTTGCCGTTCCTGCTCTTGCAACGACTCTTTGGTCATCACTGCCGGCATTGCTTCTGGAGCAGGCTCCTCGCCTACGCCTGTCATCAGCCATTTTATATCTACACCGGGGAAGGCTTCGAATATCTTTTGCATAACCTCAAGACTTGGCTTGTTGCGACCACTCAAGATGTGCGAAACCGACGCACGCTGAATCCCTGTCCTGTCGGAGAACTGCGACGGTGTAAGGCCGTAGCTCTTCATCAACAATTCTATCCTCTCACGCTCGTTCATAATTATATGCAATATTTTTGTTTTTACAAATGTTTTTACAAAACACAACACAAAGATATTACAAAAATACAAAAGAAACAAATCAAGAGAAGCACAATTTCGCAACACAAAATTTACAATACTAAAACATTTGTAAACACAGCAATTTGACAACAACATTTTCTATTTTATCCAGAAGTGCGAACAAGGAGCAGAACAACAGCACAAAGACGAGTAACGCCCATAGTTATAATTCACTTTATATTTTTGCGCTAAAGTTGTAGTTTTTCAAGCGTTATGGTTGAAAAACATAGTACAATATGCAATTTCACCGCGCAAGCCTCAAAACGAGGATGAAAATACAAAACAAAAACTATAACTAAATAAACTATACGCATTGATTTATAGTCATTTACAGCAAGCCAAAATAAAATGCATACATTTTGCATACAGCTATTAGAGCTGTTGATAACAGGGTGTTGATAACCTGCGACGCGTTGCTTGACAACCGTCAACACAATGCCACAAAGCTATACCCGATTTACATAGCTACACTACTCCACTCTTTTTTAGTCACCTTTAAAAATACAATGTTTACATTTGTTTTACAAAACCAAAGCAGCATTTTACATTTGTGACACCTGTTTTTATAAATAAATATTCATTCCGTACCACTATTTACCGCAAACAACAGCACCGAGGCGGTGAAATATCAAATAAATCGTGAAAAGCGATAAGAAATAGGGATTAAGGGTAAATTTTCGATTCTCAAAGGCTTTAAAAGCAACGAAACAGTTGAAAGACAATAGATTAAGGGCAAAATTTTACACTACTGCGAACTTAGAAAGAGAAAAATCGAGCCGATAAGGAGAAAATACAAGAAAAAGAAATAAATGTGCAGCACTGCAGGAGCGTTTAAAGAAAGATGAAGAGAAATGGCAAGCATCGCTTTCACGTACATAGCAAGTGACAGGCTCCAATAGTGCCAGTTCGCACGACCTGACACGATTCGCATTACAGATGTTACAAGCATTGCAAAACAGGAAGAGACGGCCTGCCCAAAAAGGCTCTTTTGTTTTTACACTTGCCCGGGAAAAGTCATTTACGCTTAGCAAGCTGCGTTATTTCGGGCTTCGCAAGTCTGGAAACAGTTCTATTTATTCAACAGAATAAAAATGAGGGTGACTAAAAAGCAAATTTCTACGTTACGTTTGGCTTCAAAATCCTCAT
>CALBKR010000391.1 GCA_937896105.1 uncultured Bacteroidales bacterium | reverse complement strand
GGAGTACCCCCATTACTATACACTTGATATTTACAAGGAGAGCCACAAACCCATTAAAATGCATCTGTTTGTTACAGACAAGGGCTCTGACAAAATAGACAGCTACCTGTCGGATATATGTGGCTCTTTGAAGTTTTAGACAAACTCAAGAGTGTGAACATACAAGAAATGTTTATAAAAAGGTTGTACGCGTACAACCTTTTTATTGTTAATACAAACAGCAAGAAGAAATTGGATATAGTAAAATTTTAACAGTAAAGGAATTAAAACTTCTTTTTCTGTTCAATTTTTTACCATTACAACAATTTAAACAGAAATTCTTTCCACCTACGTTGTTTGCATTTGTAACATAAATTTAACATTTCTGCAATGAACACTAAATTAAAATTCGCGTTATTTGCTGAAGGAATAACAATTAAAAGAACATTCATGAAAGCAACAGGATTCATTACAGCAGCGTTGCTGCTTTTTACAAGTATCGGCAGTAATGCCCAGGTTGCGAACAGCGCACCGCGAGGAAACGCCATCGTGCAGATATACACAAATTTCCACAGCGGGTTCGGCACGGTGAACGACGACCGTGGCTTCGAGCTCGAGCGCAGCTACCTCGGGTATGAATACCGTTTCAACAAAGGTGTCAGCGTAAAGGCCGTTATGGACATCGGGCAGTCGAGTGATGTAGGCGACTACCAGCACATCGCCTACATAAAGAACGCCCTTGTCAGGTGGGATATCGGCCGTTTCAGCCTCAACGGCGGACTCATCGGCACCACACAGTTCAACATACAGGAAAAGTTCTGGGGCTACCGCTATGTCTACAAGAGTTTCCAGGACCAATACGGGTTCGGCAGCAGCGCCGACCTCGGTATTTCGGCATCGTGCCGCATCGCCAAGTGGGTTGAGGCCGATGTGATAATTGCCAATGGCGAAGGCTACAAGCTTATACAGGTCGACGACGGCCTGCTCTACGGTGCAGGCGTCACCTTCATCCCATTCAAAGGGATGGCATTGCGTCTCTACGCCGGTTTCAATGAAGGGGCTGACGGCAGCAAGAATATGGTCAATTACGCAATGTTTGCCGGTTACCGATGCCGTTTCCTCTCGGCCGGTGTCGAATACAATATCATCCGCAACTACCGCCGCGTCGAGGGGCATAATCTCTATGGTTTCTCACTCTATGCATCGGGCACCATCAACCGTTGGCTCGACATCTTTGCCCGCACCGACGGCCTTATGTCGAGCGACGACTGGAACGAAGAGGACGACGAGATAACAGTAATTGCAGGCGCACAGTTCAAGCTCGGTAAATATGTGAAGATAGCACCCAGCTTCAGGATGTCAATCCCGAGTGCCGAAAACCTCGGGAACCGCTACTACGCCTACATCAGCTGCAGCTTCGGACTGTAACCTTCGGGGTGGGAGTGCCAGAATGTATATCACTCCACTGCCGGCATAGCAAACAAGCCCTCATCTACGAAATTCAATGGCTGTTCAACCTTGCGGAAAATGGTCAGTGATAGTTAAGACAACTTTAAGGAATCATTTGCAACAGGCTTGCAGATGCCACATATCGTGTCCCAAGAAAGTCGTGGCATTGACCCTCTCGAAGCCCAGCGAACGGTAGAGAGCCTCGGCGCGGGGGTTCTCGAAATCGACCAGCAACCCCACACTCTCAAAGCCGGCAGCAAAAGCCCTGTCGCGCGCAGTGGAGAGCAATACACGCCCCACACCGCAACCGCGGAACTGCGGCAACACAGCCAACGAATCGATATAGAACTCGCCAGCCGATGTCTCGTCTTCAATCTCAAGCACACGCCCCTCGCGCTCCATCACAAGCGACAGCAAAGGCTCGCGCAGCTCCTTCAGCCGCGCCCCGTCATACCCCACTATGGCACCTGCCACCGTGCCGTTCACCTCGGCAACAAGCGCATTGCAATAGCTGTACTGCGTATCGCGGCGTGCAGCAAGTTCCTTGAAAACGGCATACATAGGGTGCGACTCATCGTAGTGCAGCGCCATAAGCACCACCAAAGCCACCAATGGAGCATCACCGGCTACAGCCTCGCGAATCTTTATATTCTCTATCTTCATTGGGCGAATATGAGGTTAATTATATACTATCGTTGATGGAACACAAAAATACAAAATGAAATGATACATCAAAGAAGGAACTGTGCCAAAAATACATTTTGACCCAGTTCCTATAGGTTTGTAAGAATTGGCAAAACACAAGGCGTTGAGATTTAAGGCGAAAGGAGTGTACATTGGTACTCAACTAAGCCTTAATATTGATAACAAGAAAGCAGTTTGTTAATTATGACACACCGCTGTCAATATCGAACTACAACAAGAAAGTTCCGCCACTCCCCTATTGTTCTATTACAAAAACCTTGGAGTCCCGTTCTTTTGCTCTTTCAATGATTTTTTCCTTAACTATAGCATGTTTATAATAACAGATCCAATGATTGACGCATCAATCATTGGACTCTAATTCAATATCTATTTGCAATTATGCAGCGGACTGCGTGGTTATTTGAGTTTTTCTACAAGTTCCTGTACATCCTCTATTGTAAAATTACCGCTTATTTCAGAATTCGCGCTATTGATACGTTCAGCAGGCATAGGCGCGCTATATACAAGACCATCAACCACAATAGCTATTGGACGGCGTTCCTTTGCACACACCTCTGTCAAATCGCCCCATCTGGCAGCAGCTTCGCTATTCATTTTTATATTTATTATAGGAGCATTGGAGTAGGCGCTAAATCCAGCCTCAACTTTTTCTATGATATCTCCTTGCAAAGGTGCAATGCCGTCCGAGTCATCATCTTTTATAGCATAAAGCATAAATACATCGTTCTCCTCGGGTCTAGCACCCCAAAATAGAATCACATTCTCGGGAAGGAATCCATTGGCTTTGGCAACAACACTATTTAATGTAGACCTATCTTCGCGTTTTATTACTGCCACAATACCGTTATTATGAGGTGTAAAACATTTTGCCAATTCCTCATAGCCGGTCTCGTTCATAACAATCTCATACAACTCCGGGAACACGAATTTCTCAATTTCTTCGACTGTACATGTTGGCCAGAACTGAAGGATGGATTTAGCAGATATTTCCGGAAGTGTCTCTTCTACCCTAAAAGAATCATTTGACTTATTATTTTCTTGTGCACTACCTGTCATGCAAAACATAGCCAATGTCCCTAACAAAAACAACTTTTTCATATTCATATTATTTTATCTTTTATTATATTCAGTTTCAAACAGTTGTCAAAAAACTTGATAGTGCAAAGTTATACATTTTGCCGAGAATGCAAAAAATCAATGTAAAAATTTATATAACTATTCTTCACCCGCTCTCAACCTCACTCCAACAACGGCAGGATTTCCTTTTCAAAAAGTTCTTTTGCTATTATGCGGTAGTGCGGCGCATAGTGCTGGTTGTAGAGACGGCTGTGATGCACGGCATAGTGCCCGGTTGAGAGCATCTCTTTTATTGCCGTTGCATCGGCATCATAATTCGGCAAATCAAGTTCCATTGCATCAATCACGCTTTCAATTTGCTCCCACTCCAGAGCCCACGCATCAACCTCGCACGGTTGCACTGGACGCACGCTACGCAGAAATGCCGACAGGAAGGTGTTGAACGGCACTTTGCCGCTTGCAATGACAGCAAGCGACACGCGGTAATAGTTTCCACAGCAACCGGTCGGTTCATAGAGCAACACGCAACTGTCGCCCGTGACATCGAGCTCGCTACGGAGATAAGCAACAGCCTTTTCAGTGTCGGCAACTATGTGTCCGGGGCCGAAACGGTCCTGGAAGAAGCTCTTGTAGATATCCTGCAATGTCGACCGGGGGAAGCAGGCAAGTTGCCGTTCCACGGCACTGCGCACAGCCTCTTCGTTTGGCACCTGTGCCTTTGCAGGCAACAACAGCGCGACAAGCAGCAGCGACAGCAGCATCTTGCGCATCACTTGTCAATGCTACGCAGTTCATACTCCCTCGAGCCGAGCCCAATCTTTGCAGCGTGCTCAAGGATATGTATTCCGTGACGCGAGTTTATTCGCTCTATGAGAGCAGCAGCATCGTCGCCCTCGCTCGACGGGTAGTTGAACACAAGGTCTACACAAGCCTGGTCAAGAGCCACAGGGTCGAGCGAAGCAAGGATACCCACATCGTTCATTTCCGGGTCGGCAGGATGCCCGTTGCAGTCACAGTCGACCGATAGGTTGTTCATCACATTGATGTAGATTATGCGGCCGTCGAAATATTCGTGCACCGACTGCGCTGCCGACGCCATAGCCTCTATGAACTTATCCTGCTCGGCAGTATGTTTCCAAATCAATTCCTTATCCTCTATGGCACCTGCCGAGTGTATATACGCCTTACCGTTCGACGAAGCGATACCGATAGACTGGTTCTTCAGCACACCGCCGAAGCCACCCATCGCGTGTCCCTTGAAGTGAGCCAGATTCACGATCCAGTCATAGTTGAGCAAGTTTGCGCCTACAATATTGTATTTTATGTAGGTCGTGTCCTGAACTGGAATCTTCACCTCGGCCTCACCGTCGAGCAGGTCTATGGGAGCAATCGCCGTGAAGCCGTGGTCTTCGAATACCTTCAAGTGCTCCTCAGTAGAGAAGCGCGGTCCCTTATAAGCAGTATTGCACTCCACTATAGTACCATTCACCCTTGTAACCAAATCCTTGATAAGTGCCGGTTGCAGGAAGTTCTTACCGCCGGGTTCACCAGTCGAAATCTTAACAGCCACACGTCCTTCAGGCACTACACCCAACGCCTCGTACACCTTCACCAGCCCCTCGGGCGATATATCCGTTGTCATATACACCACCGGTTTCCCAGGTGTCGCTTCGGCCGCCTTATTGTCGGCCGCCTTCTTGCCGCAGGCAACGCAAACCATCGCCATCGCAGCAACCAAAAATAGTCTTCTCATTTTCATATCGTGTAGAATTAAATTTTGTTTTGACAACACTCGCTGTTCGCAACCCAAGCGGTATAACCTGCGGCTATACTACGCTTGACAAGATGCTGACG
>CALBKR010000390.1 GCA_937896105.1 uncultured Bacteroidales bacterium | reverse complement strand
CGCTCTTGATGTCGGTGGTGAAAAATGCTGCCTCGATGATGTGGTTCTTGGCAATTACTGTTGCCATCGAATCGCTGAGGTCTTCGAGGTAGGGCGAGTAGATTCCTGTATCCTCAATCTCGGCACTGTCGAGTGAGTTGTGCCAAATTTCATACTGCTCTTGCAGATAGATGTCAATTGCTTCGTCTGTGGGGGCAAAGCAGGTGTAGGCTCCGTAAGTAGAGAGGGTCTTTAGAATACTACTTGATGAAGACTTACCAATGTGTGCCTTGTCGAGCAGATAGCTGAACTTGCTGAAACCGAAATTATCGGGGTCTTCCTCGATATAGTCGGTAATTGTTTTACCTACGAAGGTGTACCTGTTGCTTTGGTCAATGTCCTCGGTACAGGCGGTGAAAGCTGCGCCAACAACTCCTATCATTGATAGCAGTGCGAGGGACTTGATTCGGGTTAGGAAGTTTTTTTTCATTTTTTGTATTGTTTTAATATTATTTTTTGTAGCGTTTGTTCTCGACTATATAGTCTCTGCTAAATTTATATAGGCTCTACTCTATAATATATAATAGGTTAATTCGTCCAAAGATAAAGACTAATTATTATAACTGCAAGAAATGTACTGAAAAAATGTCTCTTTTAATAAAAAAAGAGAAAAAAATAAAAAAAATAGCGAAAATACTTGCACGGTATTTAAAATGGTTTTATATTTGCAATGATTTCAGAAGTGAAATGCAGGGACAGTTGAAAATTTGTAAAATTTATAATGATGAGAATACTATCACGAGCGGAGTTGAAAAACGAATTGATAAGGTCGGGGATTCGGCCTTCGGTTCAGAGGCTTGCCATATATGAGTATGTTCATCGCAGCACAGCTCATCCGACTGCCGAGAAGGTTTACGAGGCGCTGCGCGACGAACTTGGCTCTCTCTCTCTGACTACCGTTTATAATACTCTCAAATTGTATGCCGATGCAGGGCTTGTGATGATGATTCACATTGACGACAATTATCTGCGTTTCGATGGAAATACACAAATGCACGCGCATTTCAGATGTAACGAGTGTGGCGAGATTTACGACCTCCCTGTCGAAGGCAATTCTCTTGGGTGTCTCGCAGGTCTTGAGGGAATAAAGGTTACAGAAGCTCAATTATATCTGCGCGGAGTATGTAAGAAATGTTTACAAAAAAATTATATAAGCTAATTTAATAACAATTAAAAAATTTACGACTATGAAAAGATTTATTTGCTCAGTATGTGGTTATGTTCACGATGGTGATTCGGCTCCCGAAAGATGTCCTATGTGTAAGGTTCCCGCCGATAAATTCAATGAGGTGGTTGAGGGTAAGCTGGAGTTTGTTCAAGAGCACGTGATTGGCGTTGCAAAAGGTTGCGACGACGAAATGATAAAAGACCTGAATGCTCACTTTATTGGCGAGTGCACCGAGGTTGGTATGTATTTGGCAATGAGCCGTCAGGCCGACCGCGAGGGCTATCCTGAGATTGCTGAGGCTTACAAGCGTTATGCTTGGGAGGAGGCAGAGCACGCATCGAAGTTTGCAGAGCTTATCGGTGAGGTAGTTTGGGATACCAAGACTAACTTGAAGAAGCGTATGGAGGCTGAGAGTGGCGCATGTGAGGATAAGTTCCGTTTGGCTCGCTTAGCTAAGGAGCAGAACTTGGATGCAGTTCACGATACAGTTCACGAGATGGCTAAGGATGAGGCTCGCCACGGTGCTGGTTTCCAGGGTCTTTACAAGCGTTACTTCGGCAAATAGTTTAAGTGATTAATATCTCTCTGATGGTCACCTCCGCGTGGGGTGACCGTTTTTTTTATGCTTGAATATTTGTGTCACACCAATGGTTATGGCCAACAGATAATATATCCATCGCAGATGATATAAAATGTAAAAAGGACCATTCCGAAGGATGGTCCTTTGCAAAAAAAACTTATACCTTTTTGCTGTTCTTATTTCTGCTGCTGCAACTGAGAGTTATCAGCAACAACCATATTCTTGTCAATACGGAGTGTGATATTGCTATCAACCTCGATAAGGATGGTTGCATCGTTAGGCTTAACCTCCTTAACTACGCCATAGATACCTCCGGCTGTGATAATCTTATCGCCCTTCTTGAGGCCCTCACGGAATTTTGCCATCTCCTTGCGACGCTTTGACTCGGGACGCCACATAAAGAAGTACATAACT
>CALBKR010000389.1 GCA_937896105.1 uncultured Bacteroidales bacterium | reverse complement strand
TCTCAGCCTGAGCTGTTGCGTCAGCTGCAAATGCAGCATAAGTCTCCTGAATTTTTGCGATAAGTTCTTTCATAATACTTTTTTGTTATTAAAGTTAACGATGCACAAAGATAATAAAAATCGGAAAAACAAGACATAAATATGTTTTTTTTTGCTTTTTTTCTTTAAAAATCCTAATTATTTGAGAAAAAGTACACTACAATAGTGCCAAAACAGGGTTCGTACGGGGTAAAGAAAGAGAGTTTTCACACAAAATATATAATATGGATTATAGAGCGAGCACATATAAGCCGGCATAAACACAATGAAAATATAAAATGAACTTTTTCGCGCAAAAAAGATACAGAGCTGCGCGTATTGTAAAAAATCATTACAAAAAAGCCACAAAAAACCTCAACAGCAAATATCAGGGCAAGCGAAAAAGGGAGACAAAGCGCCAAGCAATGATTAAAAAAAGCACAATTTAAGTGGCGCCATATAAATATATTGTGTAATTTTGCAGAAACTATAATACCAAACATCGGTAGCACTACACAACTTCCACGAATAAATTAACACGTCGATACATGAAAGCTGCAAAAGGCAACCCAAAGAAGAATAATCTGATAAACAATTTCAGCATCAGCGAGCTGTTTCACTCTATGCTGTCAAAATGGTATTGGTTTGTAATAGTATTGGCATTTACTGTCGGACACTCTTTGCACAAAATCGCCAGAATAGAACCCACATATACCAGAAATACAAAAATTCTTATCAAATCGACCAAGAAAGGAACGAGCATCGACGAGCAGATGGAGACATTTGCAAATATGGGTTTACGCTCCTCAACAAATGCCTACAATGAAATATACACATTCAGAGCCCCGGAAACAACAATAGAAACAGCCAGGAGGCTAAGACTTTTTATCGAATATAGCCAGAAAGGAGAATACCACCCCATTACACTTTATGGAGAAACAGTCCCTGCATTTATCGATTTCTGCGATATCGACATACAGGAGAAGGCCGGTTTTGACATCGAAATAAGGCCAGACAGCACATTCACTCTATACAATTTCAATGGCAAGGTCATTGCCGAGCAGCGAGTTGTAGAAGGCAGACTCTCCAAAGACTCGCTTACATTCGTTGCAACACCGGTTGGTACGGTATCTATAAGCCACAACCCCACATACACTATAAGAAAGACTATCGGATACTCTGTAAGACATATCGGTCTTAACGCCGCAGCAAGCAAGCACGTAGGAAAGCTTGGATACAAGCTGGATGGAGAAGACAGCAACCTCATTTCAATATCCATCAGTGACAATTCAATAGAACGCGCCGATGACATACTCAGGACAATAGTCGAGGTGTACAATGAAAACTGGATAAGAGACAAGAACAAGGCCGCAAAAGAGACCAAGAAATTCATTGATTCAAGGCTTGCCTTTGTCAGCAATGAACTTGACAAGATTGAAAGCGATATCTCCGATTTCAAGAGCGACAACCTTCTGCCTGACATCGAGGCACAATCCGAGATTCAGCTCTCAAGGGAGAGAGAACTGATTAAGCGTCGCAACTCCATACATAAGGAACTTGAGAAAAGCGAGTACTTCCTAAAAAGCATCAGGGATAAATCAAAGGAGCACGCATTGCTCCCCTTGAATTCCGGTATCAGCAACACGAATATCAACTCGCAGATAACGCAATTCAATACAATGATGATAGAGCGCAACAACCTTGCCAGCAAGAGCAGCGAAGACAATCCTGCAGTAAAAGACATCGACCTTGTACTATCATCGTTGCGCAATGCCCTCATTTCATCGGTAAACACACATATCAAAAGCCTGACAACAAAAAGCGAATCCCTTGAAAAGGAGTGGAACGCATTACAGAACGAGATTGCCAAAAACCCTATGCACACCACTTTCCTTGCAAGTGCAGAGCGCGAGCAGAGTGTAAAAGAGAAAATATACCTCTTCTTGCTGCAGAAGGGCGAAGAGAACCAACTTTCACAGGAGTTCACCCCGAGCAGAATACGCGTACTTATCCCACCGTCGGGAAGCTATTCTCCGACAGCCCCACAGAAGACAAGGTCGCTAATCTTCGCTATAATCATTGGCCTGGCCATACCTGCTGTGGCAATCAGCCTTTTAGTAGTAACAAACACCAAAATAAGAGGACGCAAGGACCTTGACGGCATTGCAGCACCTATTATAGGAGAGATTCCCCAGAACGACAAGAAAAAAGCCCGCCGTTTAAGAAGAATCATAGCCCGGTTCAACATCTTCAAAAAGAAAAAGGAAAACAAATCGGCCTGTGTAGTCAAGGAAGGGTCACGCAATGCTATAAACGAAGCCTTCCGAGTGCTACGAACCAACATAGAGTTCATAACACGCGAAAAAGAGCAGAGCACAATCATCTTCACATCGTTCAACCCTGGCAGCGGAAAGACATTCTGCATCCTCAATACCGCTTTGAGCCTTGCAATAAAGGGCGAAAAAGTGCTGCTGATAGATGGTGATATGCGCCACGCGTCTTTGTCGGAATATGTCGATTCCAATGAGGTTGGCCTCAGCAATTACCTTGCCAAAGAGATAGACTCTTTAGACAAAATAGCAATTCAAGATCCAAGATATCTTAATCTTCACATAGTACCGACAGGAACCATTCCGCCCAACCCGACAGAATTGCTCGAATCCGGTCGTCTTGAGCAACTGCTTAAAGAGGCCGAAGGGAAATACAAATATATACTGTTTGACTGTCCGCCGGTAGACATCGTTGCCGACACACATATCATTGAGAAATACGCAACAAATTGTTTCTTCCTTGTGCGATGCGGGCTACTCGAGCGCTCGATGCTCGATGAGATTGACAATATCTACAACGAAAAGAAATTGAACAATATGTCAGTCATCGTAAACGGCATTGATATGAAATCCGGCAAATATGGCTACAAATATGGCTACAATAATGGCGGCAAGTACTCATACGGTCCAAAGAAACAGAAAAAGGGCAAATGACGGCAATCACAGCCCCGACAAACAGATAAAAACCGTGCGGCCTTGCGAGGTAAAATACCCCTAAAAGTTTGGAAAAACCTTTAGGGGTATTTTATAGATATAAAAAAGGCGGATTTTAACATCCGCCCTATGGGTGGGTAAGCTACCTACATCGCGCCGCTACGACCGACTACCTTTGCTGCCGTCAAGCCCTGGAGGATTTGCCAGGAGCTGGCCGTATAGGACTTACCCATATCTCTGTTGCTGAATAGCATTCTTTTCGGGCACAAAGGTACATATTTTTTCTTATCCGGCAAAAATTTTACAACTATATTTTTTGTTTGGCTTTTGCAGAGCGACATTAGAAATTCACCATCTTTTACAGCGTTTTTATATAATAATAATAAAAAACAAGACAAAAAAAGCCATTTCAAAACAACAAAAAAAATATATTTTTTCTAACTTTGCACATTAGGATGTATTATACACCAATGTTTTACAAAACAGCAAATGACAAAAAAACAGCAGTAAAGTCACATCCCTTACAAATTGACACTAAATTAACCCTATTTATTAACCAAAACCAACATTTATGAGAAAGTTTACACTTTTCTTGTCGTTTGTGTTTGCATTTTTGACAGCAAGCGCGCAGGAGGTAACTGTCACAAGCTTGGACCAGCTGAGCAATGACAAGACCTACTTCATTGAGAGCGCACGTTGTTTCTTGATGTACAACACAACTGCGAATGCTGATGGTATCTCTACCAGCACAGCAAAGAAACTTGGTACATCTACAGTCACAAAAGACTGGACAGATGCAAACCAACAGTTCAAGATTGAGAACATTGACGGCAGCTACTACCTTTACAGCGTAGGCGCAGCCAAGTATGTAACAAGCAACGGAGGTTTCTCCGACACAGCTACCGATGCTTTGGGCTTGACACCGTCTTCTGATGCTACCTACAATTGGATGCTTACTATCGGTGGCAATGGAATGAACTCTCAGGAGCCTGGTCAAATGGATGCCGGCATTGTCGTAAACAGCTGGACAACAGAGGACCCGGGTAACCGTTACAAGATTATCGACGCTGAGGCATCGACTGTTGTAGTTATTGACTACCCTAACGAATTCAGCGAGTTCGACCAGAACAAATGCTACACAGTAACAACAACAAGCCGTGGCGGCTGGGCTGTTGCAAATGATGCATTCTGCTCTACAAACGATGCAAGCTTAGGTACATCTTCGAATCCTGCTGATGCAAACCAGCAGTTTGCAGTATTGAGCAATGATGGCGAGAACTACTACCTTTACAGTGTGGGTGCAAAGAAGTTCGTAAAATCGGACAAGTCACTCATTGCCGGCAGAGGCGAGGCTATTGAACTTGCCGATGCATCTTCAATTGGCGAATGCCGTGTACGTGTAAACTTCAAAGGCTACACCGACAAATACATCAACCTTGGCGGTGGCAAGCAGATGATTATTGACAACTGGAGCGCAATTGACGCAGGTAATGCCGTTGCATTCATTGAGGCCGGCGACTTTGACCCGACAGAGGCTCTCGCTATGCTTAATAACGTTGCAACCATAACATACAAGTTCCAGTACGAAGGTAATGTTGTTGCAACACAGGAGGTAGTTGCTGTTCCAGGTGAGGCATACCCAGACTATACACTCTCAGCACCTTATGGTGTAACCGGCGCTGCAAAACCCGAAGGTACAGTAAGCAGCGACGAGACTGTTACCATTGAACTCACTATCACCAAGGCGCTCCCATTCGAGGCGGTTGCTGAGGGAGAGCCCACAAAGTGGTACTATGCACAGATTCACGGAAACTTCCTCTCTTATATGACAAACCCCGGCGTTGGTGCAGAGATGCCTTGGAAGGTTAACGGTGAGCTTATCACTGCCGTTGATGAAGCAAATGCCGACAACTATACTTGGGGCTTTGTAGGTAACCTTTGGACAGGTTTCAAGGTGGTAAGCAAGGCCGGTGGTGCTATCAAGTCAACAGGTAGCGGCAACATTACAATCGTTGAGAATATTGAGGATGCTACAGCATTCATCGCAATGGCTCCAATTACAAACGACAACGCTGCGGCAGAAACCGGTTTCTGCCTGTTGAACGCAGAGGCTGGTCAGTACATCAATGCACAGAATGTCGGCGTGAACCACTGGACAGCAAACGATGCCGGTTCTACAATCGTTGTTACCGAGCGCGAAATCACTGTTGAACCGGAGCCTGAGGTAACATTCGAGGTTGTTGCTGTAACTCCGACAGAGGCTGTTGCAGAGCTCACCACTGTCACTGTAGAGTTCAGCGAGGAGATTGAGGGTACATTTGAAATCATGGCCATGTCACAGATCTACCTTGGAACAAAAGACAATGGCTGCTCATTTGAGGTAAATGGCAAAGTTCTTACAATTACTCCGTTTAACGCCATAACAGCCCCCGGCGATTACAAGCTTGTTATTCCTTCGGGCCTTATCACAAGAAAGAGCAACGGCGACGCAGTAACCATGAACGGCGAATATGTATTTACCGTTAAAGAGGCCGAGGCTCCATTTGAGGTTGTTGCCGTAACTCCGACAGAGGCTGTTGCAGAGCTCACCACTGTCACTGTAGAGTTCAGCG
>CALBKR010000388.1 GCA_937896105.1 uncultured Bacteroidales bacterium | reverse complement strand
GAGGTTGCCGTCGCGCCGCGCGGTAACGGGTTTATGTACTACCGTTTGAAGGGCAAAGCTCCGAAACCGCATATCTGGGGGCGCAAATATGCCGATGCAGAGGTGTAACAGCTTTTTATTAGTACTGACAAGCGGGGTAATTCCCGCTTTTTTCGTATATTCGCGGCGTAAAAAATTTTTGATATGAAGAAAATCTTATATTCCATTGCTGTTTTTCTGCTCGTGGCTTGCGGAGCAGCAACAAAATCTTCGCAAACAGCCGGTGACTCAAGAGTCAGGATGCACACCACAGCCGGCGTTATCGAGTTGCGTCTGTATGACGAAACACCCAAACACAAGGAGAATTTCCTGAAACTTGTCAATGAACAGCGTTTCGATTCACTTCTTTTCCATCGTGTCATAAAAGACTTTATGATACAGGGCGGTGACCCCACATCCAAGAATGCGGCACCGGGGGCGATGCTCGGCGAGGGTGACCTTGGCTACACAGTAGAAGCCGAGTTTATGCCCGAGAAATATTTCCATCGTCGCGGTGCGTTGGCAGCAGCGCGCGAGGGCGATTACACCAACCCCGAAAAAGCCTCTTCGGCAAGCCAGTTCTACATTGTATGGGGTGTAAAGTTTACCCCCGAGCAACTGCAGAGCTACAAGAGTAACTACAAAAGCCGCACCGGTAAGGAACTTGTACTCACCCCCGAGCAGGAGAGTGCATATACAACAATTGGCGGCACGCCTCACCTCGACGGTGAGTATACCGTCTTCGGCGAGGTTACTCAGGGACTCGATGTGGTAGAGAAGATACAGAATGCTGTTTGTGACCGTTTCGACCGTCCTCTCGAGGATGTCAGAATCTTGAAAGTTGAAATAATTGATTGATATGCTTGGAGTTGGAGATAAAGCACCCGATTTCCTCGGGCTTGACGAGTGTGGCAATGAAGTGAGGGTAAGCGACTACAATGGTCGCAGGCTTGTCGTCTATTTCTATCCGAAGGACAGCACCCCCGGCTGCACAGCCGAGGCCTGTTCACTGCGCGATGGAATGGATGAACTTGTAGCGGCTGGCTATGCCGTGGTTGGCGTCAGTGCCGATAGTGCTGCGTCACATTCCCGTTTCAAGGAGAAGCAGCAACTGAATTTCCCTCTCATTGCCGATGTCGACAAGAGTACCATTATGGCTTTTGGAGCCTATGGCGAGAAGAAAATGGCAGGCCGCAAATATATGGGCATCATACGCACGACATTTGTCATCGGCGAAGGCGGCATTGTAGAGCGTGTGATAAGCAAAGTCGACACAAAGAATGCTGCAAGGCAATTGCTCACGAACGAATAACCATATACATAAAATAAAACTACTATGTCTAAATTTCAATTTCTAACCGAGGTTGCAGATACTGCAGCAACCGGAATGTCGGGTTTTGCCGAGACCATTAATTCTGTCACCGGTATGACTCCTGATGAACTGAAAGTGGCAGTGACAAGTTTTGTCGTAGCCCTGTTGATTAAAATCGTAAAGGTTCTTCTTATTTGGTTTGTCGGCCGCTGGATTTTAAGACGTGTCGTAAGGCTTGTTAAGCACATAATGGACAAACGTGCAATAAATCCATCGGTAAAGAGCTTTGTGTCAAGCCTTATTGATGTTGTAGTGATGATACTGCTGATAATAATGATAATCAGCGTACTCGGTATCGACACCTCATCGTTCATCGCAATCTTCGCATCGGCCGGTGTTGCTATCGGTATGGCTCTCAGCGGCACTTTGCAGAACTTTGCCGGTGGCGTGATGATACTGCTATTCCGCCCCTTCAAGGTCGGTGATTTCATCGAGGCACAAGGTGTGTCGGGCACTGTCAAGGAGATACAGATATTCAACACAGTAGTCACAACTCCCGACAACAAGGTAATCCTTTTACCTAACGGTCCAGTGTCAACAGGTATCATCAACAACTACTCGCGTGAGCCGCTTCGCCGTGTCGATTTTACATTCTCAATCAGCTATGGCGACGATTTCGACAAGGCAAGGCAGGTGCTTCTGCGTTTGGTGTCCGAGGACAAGCGAGTGCTTTCACAGCCTGCCGCTCCTTTTGTTGAGCTTGGTTCAATGTCGGCAAGTTCAATAGATGTCACTGTCCGTTTGTGGTGTAAGCAGGAGGATTATTGGGACATAAAGTTCGACCTGAACAAGAAGGTCTATGAAACATTCCCGAAAGAGGGTCTGAAATTCCCGTACCAGACACTTACCGTGAACTTGAACAAATAGTGAAACCTGTTTTTCGCTGACTTTATTGTGGCTTTTCAGTCAATCTCCCTGCAAAAAGGTGTGCGACCTGGGTCGCACACCTTTTTTGCCAAAATGTTAAAATGCAGCCTGCTGTATAAAATATAAATTCATAAAATAAGTTAAAAAAGATTTTTTTCGTAATTTTGCACACCTTTTTTACAAAGCTCTGCGATTAGAGCAACATAGCGGTTGCGGAGCTATTGTTTTTGCAAAGTAAACAGATAATGAAAGCAAAGAATCTTATCGATTTCCATCCCAAGTTCTTCGAGTCAATGAAGAACTACTCCCGTGAGAAGTTTATGGCCGATCTGATGGCCGGAATAATAGTAGGTATCGTAGCCATTCCTCTGGCAATAGCATTCGGTATCGCAAGTGGAGCAGGCCCCTCAGAGGGCTTGGTGACCGCAATTCTTGCCGGTTTCCTCATCTCCTTCCTTGGCGGTTCCAAGGTGCAGATAGGCGGTCCCACCGGTGCATTTATTATCATCGTATATGGCGTCATATCCGAGCACGGAATGGGCGGGCTTGCCATTGCAACCATAATGGCCGGCATAATGCTTGTGGTTATGGGCTTGTGCCGTATGGGAACGATAATTAAATTTATGCCCTATCCCATTATCATCGGTTTCACCGGCGGTATTGCAATAACAATTTTCTCCACGCAGATAAATGACCTTCTTGGTCTTGGCCTTCAAGATGTCCCGGCCAACTTTATCGAAAAGTGGGCGTGTTATTTTGAGAACATTGGCAGAATTGACTATTGGAGTGCCGGAATGGGAATCTTGAGCGTGGTGCTAATAGCGCTGACACCTAAATTCTCGAAAAAGATACCGGGCTCGTTGCTTGCGATAGTAGTGATGACAATCATCGCCTGGATACTTAAGGAGTATGCCGGTGTGACATCGATAAAGACAATCGGTGCAATGCCCTCGGGTTTACCGTCGTTTACCTTCCCTGAGCTTAATGAGGGAACAACGCTTCTCCAGACAATACAGGAACTTGCACCTGTGGCATTTACAATTGCAATGCTCGGAGCCATAGAGTCGTTGCTCTCGGCTATGGTAGCCGACGGCGTCATAGGCGACCGTCACAACTCGAACACCGAGCTTGTAGGTCAGGGAGTTGCGAATATCGTAGTACCGTTCTTCGGCGGCATCCCTGCAACAGGTGCCATTGCCCGCACAATGGCAAACATAAACAATGGCGGAAAGACACCGGTAGCCGGTATCGTACACGCGCTTGTTCTGTTAATCGTGCTGCTGTGCCTTGGTGATGTGGTAGCACTCATTCCAATGCCCTGCCTTGCCGGCGTGCTTGTTATGGTGGCCTATAATATGAGCGGCTGGCGCACAATCCGTTCAATGTGCAAGAGCTCTATGTCGGGTACAAGCGTGCTCTTCGTGACCCTGCTGCTCACAGTCTTCTTCGACCTCACATTGGCAATCGAGGTAGGTCTGGTAATGGCAATCGTTTTGTTTATGAAACGCGCGATGGAGAGTGCCCACATTTCGGTGGTACGTGACGAGATGGGTGTACACAACGATGGCGAGAAGGATGAGGTGCTCACAATCCCTGCCGGTGCCGAGGTCTTTGAAATCGAAGGCCCCTTCTTCTTCGGTATCGCCAACAAGTTCGACGAACTCACACGCAACACCGATGCAATGCCCATACGCATAATACGAATGCGCAAGGTCACATTCATCGATGCCACCGGCCTGCATAACCTTGAAATCTTCATAAATGCCTCGCACAAAGAGGGTAGGACAGTAATACTCTCAGGCGTCCACGACAATGTGGAGAAGAAACTGCTCAAGGCAGGTATTGTCGACCTTGTCGGTAAGGATAACGTGTGCAACGACATACACAGGGCTCTTCAGCGTGCCACAGTTGTGTCGGAGCAACTCGGGCTCTAAAAATCGGATAACCGGTAATAAACCTCGCTTCGGCAGCTGCCGAAGCGAGGTTTATTTGTTTGAGGCTCATTATTTCCCCTGTTTTTGTTGACTGATGCGGCTAAAAATGCTATCTTCGCGGTCGTTAAAAGGAAAAGAGAATATGGAAAGTTTGGATGGCAGGCTGGTCATCGGCGTCTCTTCAAGGGCGCTGTTCGACCTCGAGGCAGAGAATGAGATATTTGAGAAATACGGCGTGGCAAAGTACCGCAAGTATCAGGAGGAGCACGAAGACGAGCCCTTGGAGCGTGGAACCGCCTTCTACCTTGTCAAGAGCCTGTTGGAACTCAACAAGCAGGCAAACCGCCCCATTGTCGAGGTCGTCGTTATGTCGCGTAACAGCCCCGAGACTGGTATGCGTATGCTCAAGTCGCTCGATATGTATGGCCTCGACATTACCCGTGTTGCCTTGTCGGGTGGCGAGTCGCTGTCGAAATACCTCAAGGCCTTCTCAATCGACCTTTTCCTCTCGAAGGACGAGGGCGATGTGCAGCGCGTGATGGATTCAGGCATCTGCGCCTCTGCGCTCATTTACGCTCCGCCGACCGATTTCAACCCCGAGGAGAGCCGTGTGAAGATAGCCTTCGATGCCGACGCCGTGATATTCTCCGACGAATCGGAGTGCCGTTTCAAGTCAGAGGGCATTGATGCCTTCTACAAGTATGAGAAAGAGAATGCCGATGTGCCATTGAAGGAGGGGCCATTTGCCAATCTGTTGAAGAAACTCTCGCAGATACAGGAGTGCCTTCCCACATCCATCGAGCTCTCGCCGCTCCGCCTCGCCATTGTAACATCGCGTAGCCTTCCCTCGCACTTCCGTGTGATAAAGACATTGCGTAAGTGGGGCGTTTATGTCGATGAGGCCTATTTCCTCGGCGGTCTTCGCAAGGACGAACTGCTCAAGGCCTTCGGTGCACACATCTTCTTCGACGACCAGGACACACACCTCTCTTCGTCGAGCAAGTATGTCCCGGCAGGCAAGGTTCCCTACTATTCCGATTCGCAGATAAACGAGGTCGTTAAGGCGAAGAACGAGAAAAAGGCAGAGGATAAAGCCCGATAGATAAACAAAACAGGGTAGAGCTTGTTATATAAGTGACCGTTGCAATGTTGCAGCGGTCACTTTTCTTGTCTAAACCACGATGTTATGAAGAGCCTTCTCCCTATCCTTAAGTTTGTAGTCGTTGCCCTTTTTGTAGGCTATATATCAATGCTTCTGCAACGCGAAGCAATGCTTGACTGGTATCCTCAACTCGAGAAATCGTCACTCACCCCTCCCGGGTATGTCTTCTCTCTTGTCTGGGGAGTGCTCTATATTCTTATGGGAGTTTCTGCAGGCCTCCTGTGGAGCAGTAGAGTATATTCCACCTGGGTACTTATGCTTCTGTTCTTCATTCAGCTTCTCTTCAACCTCCTGTGGAGTCTCTGCTTCTTCTATCTGCAGCAGCCGTTGCTCGCCTTCATCATCCTCATAGCACTGTTGCTGACCGTTTCGGCCTATGTGGCAGGCAGTTACCGCCAGCGGCCTGTTGCGGCATACATAAACATCCCCTACCTGCTGTGGTTGCTCTTTGCAACCTATCTGAACGGTTATGTAATGGTCTGTAATTGACCCTTGCCATAGCATAATGGCTAATTAATGCTAAAAACTTGCTTGTTTGCGTAAAATGAGCGATATTCGCGGTGAAATCAAACAGAACCGCTATGAAAAAGATAATCCCAGTGTTGGTCTTGTCGCTATGCGTGGCATTCACATCGTGCAATGACGAATATGATGCCGACACGGCGCAGTCCAACTACCAACCCGCTCCCGGCAAGCGTGTAGAGTCGCTCAAGACAACATACACCGCCAATGGCAACGACTACTCATTTGAACACCTCTTCTCATACGATGCCCAAGGGCGCATCAAGGAGGTCAATTCCAATATCGTACACTACGTGGCAACCCCTGAGTTCTACGATACTGTATATGTCAAGTGCTATATAACCTCACGTGCCAACTATTTCTACGATGGCGACAAGCTCGATGTCGAATACTCCGTTTCAAGGGAGTATCCCGATGCTTCGTTGAAATACACATCGGAGAACGGTACCGACTATGGGGTGTTCAACAGCGCCGGTGTGCTCACGCGCTTCTCATCGCTTACGCTCGATTATAACACAACCTCGCTGCAACGCGGCTATGCCGACGGTGATGTCTTTTTCAATGTCATCCACAATGCCGACGGCGATGTCTCGGGCTACATCAAAAAGCGCACATCCACCGATGAAATCATAGAAGACAAAGCAAACCGTTATTTCTACTCTTCTATAAAGAACAAAACCAATTTCGATTTCTCGGCCTATTTCGGGTATTGGGGTGTGGAGCAGGCTGTCCGTATGATAAGTATCCCCTATTATGCGACCTATCAGCTGGCGGCATTCGGAATGATGGGTGCTACAAGCCGGCATCTGCCGCTCGGAATCATAGAGAAAGGCGCCGATGGAAAGGACAATTATCTCTACGGCGAGTGGGAGTTTGACTCCGCCGGGTATCCGCTCTCCTTTGTCGATGTGAATGGCCGCAGGACAGAGATTACTTACAGCAAATGACATAAAACAAGGCACCGCGACGCGGTGCCTTGTTTTATGTCATTCGCAGATATAATCGAGATAATGTTCTATAGCTCTTTGGCATACCGGGCAGAAATCGGTCAGCGCTTTCATCATACACTCCGGCCATCCGCGGTAGATATCCTTCTCAAGGTAGCCGCCGCCTTCGTATGCACCTATTACCCAATCCTTCTCATTCGAGCCCTCGGCAACAACTGTCGGCACCTGTGTCCCCTCGGCAATCATATCCTCCCATTTCCCTTTGAAGTTCACAAAACGGGTCAGGTTTGCCTCCCAAGGCTCCTTGCCGGCAGGGTAGAGTGCACTCACGGTGTTGCCTTTCTCAATATACTCATCGCCCAATCCCATAAGTGAGTGCCCGAACTCGTGTACATACACCTCGCCCGTTCGGCCTGTCTTTCCGGCCGACCCTAACCCATAGAAATTGTATATTCCGCCACCGCCATACTTGTCGGTGTTTGTAAGGATGAATATGCTCTCGTATGGAGCGTTTGAAGCCACATCGCGCACCCTCTGGAACTCCTCGGTCATCTGGTAGCGTTCGCTGCCCAGCATATAGAAACGTGTTTCGAAAAGGTTGTCTACCCACTCTCCGGTGCCGGGTTTGCTTACCCCGCTTTCGTTCGACGGTGCCCACACAGCGCGTATGTTTATGCGGTGCGCGTTGCTTGTAAATGGCTCATAGCTGAACAATGCGTCGCTCCACATCCTGCACGATGCCAGGAATTTCTCCTTTTCATCGGCGGTAAACCCGTCGGGCAACAGCACTATATCGAGGCTGTGGGCTATGTCGCCGCCAATGTGTATGTCAATGCTCCCGTACATCTTCTTTTGCGGTACAATATTGTAGTCATTTACCTGTACGGCCTGTGTATAGCGCTTCTCCCACTCCTTGCTCTCTTTGTTGCGGGCATAGAATTCTATGATAAAATCACCCTTTGGCTCGGGGAATATCACGCCCTCGGGGAACGAGCGTGTGGTCACTGCCGCCTCGGGCGTCGTCTGCCACTCATTGAACAGCGTGCAGTAGTTGTTCTTGTAGATAACCCTGCCGCTCTGCTTGTCAATAATCCTGAAGTGCTGTTCGCCATAGTCGAACGGGTTTATGAGCGAAACCTTCGAGCCGGCCCATTCGCCCTCTCTCAATACCTTGTCGAAACAGTAGAATTCCTGTCGGCTGTCACCGGCGTGGTGAAAGTCGAAACGCATAGTTTTCCCGGTGAAATATTGACCGAAATCAACCTTTTCATCGGAACTTTGTGTTGCAGTTGCCACCTTGCCTGCCGCACACGAAAGCAGCACTGTAGCTGCAAATGCAATGAAATAGACTCTTTTCATAAAAAATACAAATTGAACCTCAAAGTTAACTAAAAATATCTCATAACAGCCATTTTTTCGTCATCAAATTCTTGTTATAATAAATTAACAGTGCCAAAAGTTGATGTTTTAGCACTTTATTCCTACCTTTGCAAAGTTTTTGATTATTAATAAACTCTAAATAACATTTCTATGAAAAAATTATTTGTTTTTGCTTTCGCGGCTTGTGTGGCATTTGCTTTCACATCTTGTAAGTCATCAAAGGACAGTGTTTATAAGACAGCATACGACGAGGCTCGTCAGGCCGAGCTTGCCGAGGGTAATGGCCAGCAGAGCGAGGCTGTGGAGATTGCTCCTGTAGTGGAGAATACTCCTGCAGTAGATACAACATACCGCACCGAAAAAGTGGTGCTTTCATCGGGAGCAGAGGGCTCGCTCAAGGCATTCAGCGTTGTATGCGGCAGCTACAGCCGTAAAGAGGGAGCCGAGAGCATCCGCAAGACATTGGTCGACGAGGGATACAATGCAATTGTGGTGCAGAACCCTGTTACCGGTCTCTATCGCGTGG
Source organism: uncultured Bacteroidales bacterium (assembly GCA_937896105.1). The sequence continues at coordinate 5,208 of CALBKR010000388.1, read as the reverse complement.
TATGCGCATCTTGCGATACCAAGGAGGAGGCAGCTGTAGCGCGCGACAAGTTCAAGGCAGCGCACACCGGCAATGCTGATTTCCAGAAGGCTTGGTTGCTTTACAACAAGTAAGAGATATGGAGGCGGCTAAAGGATTTTAGTCGTCTTCTTTTTGATATTAACCGCAAATTGTCAAAGCCGATGAACACTCCGCAAGGATATACAGTCAAGGAGTACAATTGCCCGGTAAAGAGGTATTGCCAGACACTCGACCTCAAGGATAACCCCGAGCTTATAGCCGAGTACCGTCGCCGTCACAGCGATGGAGAGGCCTGGAGTGAGATACTCGAAGGCATACGCAGTGTAGGAATACTGGAAATGGAGATATACATTGTGGGTACACGCCTTTTTATGATAGTAGAAACACCTCTCGATTTCGATTGGGACAGTGCAATGGCGCGCCTGTCGACACTGCCGCGTCAGCAGGAGTGGGAGGATTATATGTCGGAGTTCCAGCAGGCTGCTCCCGGGAGCTCGTCGAACGAGAAATGGAGGATGATGGAGCGTATGTTTCATTTGTATGAAAAATAACCGATGGAAAGAGTCACCAACAAAAGCAAGCTGGTAGACAAGCGCTACCTTTTGCCATTTATACTCGTTACATCATTGTTCGCCCTATGGGGCTTTGCCAATGACATAACCAATCCTATGGTGGCTGCGTTCCAGACACTTATGGAACTTCCTGCATCCGAGGCTGCACTTGTACAGTTTGCCTTCTATGGCGGCTATGCGACAATGGCAGTCCCTGCAGCGTTGTTCATCCGCCGCTACAGCTACAAGAGCGGCATCCTGCTTGGCCTTGCGCTATATGCGGTAGGTGCATTCCTGTTCATTCCGGCAGCAGCACGGGAGAGCTTTGCCTTCTTCTGCGTATCGCTGTACATTCTCACCTTCGGCCTTGCTTTCCTTGAAACGACTGCCAATCCTCTGATACTATCGCTCGGCTCAAAAGAGACATCGACACGCCGCCTGAATCTTGCCCAGGCATTCAACCCAATGGGCTCTTTGCTCGGTATGTCGGTAGCTTCGCTTATTGTCCTTCCCAGGCTACTGTCCGATGAGCGCGATGCGGCAGGCGAAGTGCTTTTCCACGGGCTTCCCGATGCCGAGAAGGCTGCTATACGTGAGCACGACCTTGCCATAATCCGCGACCCGTATGTGGCTCTCGGTCTTGTAGTGCTTGCCATATTGGTAATCTTCCTATGCGTGAAGATACCCGATATGCAAGGGCATCGTAGGGCGCAGGCAAGTACCCGTTCCACATTGGGCAACCTGTGGCGCAACAAGTACTATCGCTATGGCGTAGTGTCGCAGATGTTCTATGTAGCGGCGCAGATAATGGTGTGGACATTCATCATCCAGTATGCCGATAATCTCGGGATAAATAAGGCGACAGCGCAGAACTACAACATAGTTGCAATGTCGCTGTTCCTGTGCAGCCGTTTCATAACCACCTTCCTGATGCGTTTCTGCAAATCGAGCACACTGCTTGCCATCTTTGGCAGCGGTGCTGTGCTGGCTTCGCTCGGAACTATATTCATACAAGGTATGGCAGGTCTCTACTGTCTTGTAGCCATCAGCTTCTTTATGTCGCTGATGTTCCCCACAATCTACGGTATAGCACTCGAAGGCGTGAGCCGCGAGGATACCTCTCTCGGTGCAGCGTTCCTTGTTATGGCAATTGTAGGTGGCGCTCTTATGCCGCCGCTTCAAGGAATGATAATTGACCAGGGAACCATTTGCGGTATGCCTGCAGTCAATGTGTCGTATGTGCTGCCGTTGATATGTTTCGTAATAGTGACCATTTACGGCCTTGGTTGCCGCAAAGCGCAGAAATAGGTATGGCAAGAATATTGGCTGTCGATTACGGCAAGAAACGTACAGGGCTCGCAGTCACCGATGAATTGCAGCTCATAGCCGGTGGCCTCACCACAGTGGCTACAGCTACGGTTGTCGATTATATCCTCGACTATGTGCGCAAGGAGCCTGTGGAACGTATTGTAGTGGGGTTGCCAAAGCAGATGGACAACACACCCTCCGAGAATATGTGCCGCATCACACCCTTTGTCAATCGCCTTCGCAAACTATTGCCCGAAATCCCGGTCGAGTATCACGACGAGCGTTTCACCTCGGTGCTTGCACATCAGGCAATCCTGGCCTCGGGCATCGGCAAGATGGCGCGCCGCAACAAGGAACTTGTCGACGAGATAAGCGCAACGATAATACTGCAATCATTTATGGAGAGCCGCCGGATGCAGCAGCGGTAAATAGTTTATAAATAACAAAAAAATATAGAAAATATGATACTGCCCATTTACCTTTACGGCCAACCCGTGTTGAGAAAAGTTTCCGAGGATATCACGGCCGACTATCCCAATCTCAAGGAACTTATCGAAAATATGTTCGATACAATGCATCACGCTTCGGGCATCGGCCTTGCAGCACCGCAGATAGGTCTTGCAATACGCCTTGTGGTTATCGACCTCGATGTCCTTGCCGAGGACGAACCCGAGTTCAAGGATTTCCGCAGGGTCTACATCAACGCCCATATTCTTGAGGCATCCGACGAGACAGACACAATGGAAGAGGGTTGCCTGAGCCTCCCCGGCATACACGAGAAGGTTACCCGCCCCTCGCGCATCCACGTGAAATACCTCGATGAGAATTTCGTTGAGCACGACGAGTTATCTCGCGCGCGTTATGCAGCATGAGTTCGACCATCTCGAGGGCAAGGTCTTCTCCGACCGTCTCTCGCCGTTACGCCGTCAGATGAACAAGAACAAGTTGGGCAACCTCGCCAAGGGCAAGGTGAGCTGCGACTACAAGACCAAGCGTGTGTTGCGATGAGGCTGCGCAGGGCAATAGCAGCCATTGTATTGCTGCTTGCCCCGTTGTCCGGCTTTGCACAGCTGAACACTACGAGGGTAATGGAAATAGGGCGCAACGCGCTCTATTTCGAGGATTATGTACTCTCGATACAATATTTCAACAAAGTCATCGATGCCAAGCCCTATCTTCACGAACCCTATTTCTTCCGTGGCCTGGCAAAGTTCTATCTCGACGATTTTATCGGCGCCGAGGTCGATTTCACCTCGGCAATAGAACGAAATCCATACGTTGCACGCAGCTACCAGCTGCGCGGTCTCTGCCGTGCCCACCTCGATAGCCTCTCGCTTGCCGAGCGGGATATACGGCAAGGCATAAAGTACGACCCACAGAACATCAATATGTGGCAGAACCTCGCAGCAGTGGCAATGCAGGCAGGGCAGTGGGACAAGGCCGCCGGTGTTGTCGACTCCTTGCTGCTCTTTGCTCCACGCAACAGCACAGCAAATATTATGCGCGCCCAGGTAGCGATGAACCAGCAGGATACACTTACCGCACTTACATTCTCCGACAAGGCCGTACAACACGACAAATACTCGGCCGATGCCTACGAAGCCCGTGCTATGGTGCACTATGCAATGAGCGACTACAGTGCCGCCGAGGCCGACCTTGACAAATCGATAGACCTTATGCCCGGGCGCAGCGACACCTATGCCAACCGCACTTTGGCACGATATTTCCTAGAGAATCTCAAGGGAGCACTTGCCGATTTCGATATGGCAGTCTATATCGACTCCACCAGCCTGGCTGTCCGCTATAACCGTGGTCTGTTGCTGATGGAGTTCGGCGACAACAACCGTGCCATCGAAGATTTTGATATGGTGCTTCGTGTCGACCCCGACAACACCCTTGCACGTTTCAATCGTGCCCTGTTGCGTGCAGCAATAGGCAATTACAAAGGTGCCATAGATGACTATTCGGCAGTCATCGAGGCCTATCCCAATTTTGAACAGGCCTACAGCTGTCGCGCCGAAGCACGCCGCAAGTATGGCGACAATGCCGGTGCCGATGCCGACGAAGCCTGGATACTCAAGCGCCGTCAGGATATCTATTTCAATGGATTGGCGCCGGTGCAGCAAGACTATTCGGCCGAAGCCGACGAGACACGCAAACGCTCCGATGAGAACGTGCGTAACTATAACAAGATGATAGCTCCTGCCGGCACAAGTTCCGAGCAATACACCACCGAGGCGCGTGGAAAGGTGCAGAACCGCAATGTCTATGTGGAGCTTGAACCGCTTTTTGTCCTCACCTATTATAAAGATGAGAGTAGGGGTGACGCGATGTCGGGCTACAATAGCCTTGTCGAGGCACTCAATGCTTCGCGTAACGGCAGCCGCCCTCTGCTTCTCACAAACAAGGAACGTGCTCTTTCGGGCAGTGAGGTCGAGCGCCATTTCAAGCATATCGACGAAATCTCCAAAAACATAACCGACAGCAATGACGATGCATTGGCGCGTCTTGAGCGCACCATAGACTACTATTTAGTGCAAGATGTAGAGGCCGCTATGACCGATGTAGAAAAGGCTATGCAGGCCGGTTCCGATACCTGGAACGCCTATTTCATACGCGCCTTTGTACGTTACAAGCTCCTTGAGGTCAACCGGCTCAATGCAGCAAGCGAGGCGCAGGATTTTGTTTCCAAACACAACTCGTTGCTGCCCGACCTCGACTACCGCCTTGTTAAGGCCGACCTCGACCGTGTCATAGAGCTGCAACCTGCCTTTGCCGAAGCCTATTTCAACCGTGCCAACGTGTCGGCAAAGCTCAATGATTTCAAGTCGGCAATAGTCGATTACACAGCGGCTATTGAACTCAATGACCGCTTTGCCGAGGCCTATTACAACCGTGGCCTCGCAAAAATCTACACAGGCAACACCGAGGGTGGTGTGGCCGACCTCAGCCAAGCCGGAGAATTGGGAATGTACCAGGCATACAGTGTAATAAAGAGGTTCCGCTGATTTGTATTGAAACGAAAAGAATGGGCGAGGAAATTTCCTCGCCCATTCTTTTGTCATTACTTCCAGTGGCTGCCCACCCCAAAAAAAAATAAAGGGCTCTAAAGGTTCTAAGGGCTCTAAAGGCACTAAGGGCAAAACATTAGTGCCCTTTTAAAGCGCTTCGCTCGTGGGGCTCATAAATAATAAGAACGGGAACACTTTTTGTGTTCCCGTTCTTATTATTTATTCCCAGAGATTGCCCCAAGTACCGCGGTGACCGCCACCAAGCTGTGCACCGGGGGTTGAGGTATCTACTGTCTTATCTTTATTCACTCCAATGG
>CALBKR010000387.1 GCA_937896105.1 uncultured Bacteroidales bacterium | reverse complement strand
TATGAAGGACACGGTAATGACTCCGATGGACTCGATAAAATATTACAAGCATTTCCTCCGTACCGGTGCTATGTCTATGGATCCCATCTCGGGTGAGGTGAAGGCCTATGTGGGCGGTACCAACTACCACTATTTCAAGTACGATATGGTCAGCAGCGGCCGCCGTCAGGTCGGTTCTACAATAAAACCTTTCCTCTACTCCTTGGCAATGGAGCGCGGCTTCTCGCCTTGTGACGAGGTCAGGAATGTCGAACAGACACTCTTCGATGACCTTGGCCGCGTGTGGAAGCCGCGTAATTCCGGTAGGGAAAGATATGGCGAGATGGTGACCTTGCGTTGGGGCTTGGCAAAATCGAACAACTGGATTTCTGCTCATCTGATGAGCCAGCTCAGCCCCTACTCGTTGAAGAAACTTATACACGAGTTCGGCCTGTCGAACCAAAGTATAGAACCTACATTGTCGTTGTGTCTTGGCACATGTGACGCTTCTGTTGCCGAAATGGTAAGTGCCTACACGGCTTTTGTGGGCAAAGGTATGCGTGTGGCTCCATTGCTGGTTACCCGTATCGAGGATAATGCAGGTAATGTGGTTGCGACATTCACGCCCCACAGGAACGAGGTTATCAGCCGTCAGAGTTCATACAAGATGATAGATATGATGCGTGGGGTCATAAACGAGGGAACAGGCAGACGCATCAGGTTTGCATACAATATCAAAGCCGATATGTGCGGCAAGACCGGTACGACCCAGAATATGTCCGACGGTTGGTTCATGGGTTACACGCCATCGCTTGTTACCGGCTGCTGGGTAGGCGGTGAAGAGCGTAATATCCACTTCGACAGAATGAGCGAGGGACAAGGTGCGGCAATGGCATTGCCTATCTTCGGACTTTATATGCAGAAGGTGTATGCCGACGAAACATTGCCTTATAGCGAAGCCGAAACCTTTGATATCCCATACGGCTACGACCCCTGCAACGATAGCTTTGTTCCGGTGTTCGATGACAGTAAAGAGAATGCCGACAGCGATATCGTCGATGTCATTGTCGGTAACGCCTTTGACGAGGCTGTCGTAGATGATGGCCTGGGTGATGGCGAGAACGGTGGCGAGCTGCAGGATAGTGACCAGGATACCGGCTATCAGCACTCCCAATACCGTGACATCGATGAATCTGCATCCTCATCGAATGAGGTGCAGGATGGTTTTGACGACCTGTTTGAATAATTAACATAAAGACAAACATACAACTTTTGACACAATGAAATTTGTAGGAATTATACCGGCGCGTTACGCTTCGACCCGTTTCCCGGGCAAGCCATTGGCAATGTTGGGCGATAAACCGGTCATCCAGCGTGTATATGAGCAGGTAAGGGACTGTTTCGACGAACTCTATGTAGCAACCGATGACGACCGCATCAAGGACGCAGTGCTTGCTTTCGGCGGTAATGTCGTTATGACATCCGAGGAGTGCAAGAATGGCACTGAGCGTTGCCTTGACGCCTACAAGCGCCTGGCGCTCGACTGCGATGTAATCGTGAACATTCAGGGCGACGAGCCGTTCATACAGCGCAAACAGGTCGATGCGCTTATTTCCTGTTTCGATTCCGATGAGACCGACATAGCTACGCTTGTAAAGCCTTTTGAGGTGGCCGATGGCCTGGAGCGTCTCGAATGTCCCAACTCACCCAAGGTGGTGCTGAACGAGAAGGGTTATGCAATCTATTTCAGCCGTTCGGTCGTGCCCTATCTGCGTGGCGTGGAGAAGGATAAATGGCTCGAGAACCATACCTTCTACAAACATCTTGGAATATATGCATACCGTGCCGGTCTGCTTGAGACTTTGACATCATTGCCTCAGTCGCCGATGGAGAAGGCCGAGTCACTCGAACAGCTCCGCTGGCTCGAGAACGGCTACAGGATAAAGGTAGGTGTGACCGATATCGAAACGATAGGAATAGATACCCCCGAGGATCTTGAGCGCGCCAAGTCCTTTGCCGCATCAATAGGCTTCGCCTGGAACTGATGACCGATGCACACGCCTCCTGGAATTAAACCGATGCAACTCGACCATCTGACATTGCCGCAATTGGTGGCGATGCCTAACGGTGTGCCATTGTACACGCTCGATGGCGGCAACAAGGGTGTCGTGAGGCTCGATGTACTTTTCAAAGGCGGTTATGCTGTGCAAAGCAAGCCTTTGCTTGCGATGTTCACCAACAGGATGCTGCGTGAAGGTACCGCTGCTCTCACTGCTGCCGAAATTTCCCGCAGGCTCGATTACTACGGCGCGTGGATAGATACCTATTCGTCGCAGAATTGCAACCACATAACACTATGTGCGATGTCAAAGCATCTTGTGCCATTGCTCGAGGTGCTTGAGGAGATGGTGAAGAGGCCGCTTTTTCCACAAGAGAACCTTGATGTCGTGAGGAACAACAATAAATCCTATTTTCTGGTCAACTCGCGCAAGGTCGATATCATTTCCCAACGCTACTTCGAGAATTCCCTATGGGGCGACGGGCATCCTCTCGGGCACATTGTCGAAGCCTGCGACTACGATGCGATAACACGCGATGATATACAAGACTATTACAATAAGGTCTACGGCAGTTGCAACTGCACGGTCTTCTTGTCGGGAACCATCACGCCCGAAATACTTGATGCCGTAAAATATCACTTCGGCAGTGCGGAGTGGGGCAGTGCGGAGCCGGTGCCTGAAAGCACCGTCGCGCCTCCTCTTTCCCAGCCGGGGCGTCGCAAGGTAGTTGTCGACGGCACTATGCAGAGTGCGGTAAAGATAGGCTTTATGGCGATGGATGCCTCGCACCCCGATTTTGACAAATTCCGTTTCCTGTGCGTCCTGCTTGGCGGCTATTTCGGCAGCAGGCTTATGAGCAACATACGCGAGGATAACGGCTATACCTACCATATAGCTTCCGAAATGGATGCCTATGGTTGCCGAAATGCCTTTATGATAAGCTCCGAAACGGCAAACGAATACGTTGAGCCCCTTGTTGCCGAGGTCTACAAGGAGCTTGACCGGCTACTGGCCGGCCCGATACCCGAAGAGGAGGTCGAACTGGTGAGGAACTACATCCTGGGCGAGCTGTGCCGCGAGTACGAGGGGGTGTCGGCTAAATCGGAGGTTTTTATCAATGCCTGGCTGTCGGGTTCCGGTTTCGAATCTGTCAACAGGTATCTCGACGAGGTGATGAGTGTCACTCCGGCCGAGCTCTTGCGTGTGGCGCGTGAGCATATGAAACTCGATAATATGATAGAAATAGTGGCAGGCGCGTGAGTGTCTGCTTTTTTTGTCCATATTCGTGACATTCTTCATTTTTTGGCAAAATAAATAGCTCATCTTTGTTGTTTCTCAACTTTGTTATTATCTTTGTGATTGCAGCAGTGTGCAGTTCGGGTATTGCCGCAGCGCTGCCGAAACCATATATACAATAGATGAAACGACTATTCCTGATAATATCATCAGCCTTCATATCATTGGGCACATTGAATGCCCAGTCATTCGGCGACGCCGTAAAGGAGGGCTTTGAACCGCTCACCGACCTTGTTGCCAAATCCAATAAAAAGAAAGAGGTGACAACAACCCTGCGCGATGGCTCAATCTATATCGGAGAGGTAAAGAAGAGGCGCCCTCACGGTGAGGGTCGTCTGATGTACGCCAACGGTGACAGGTATAACGGCTCTTTCCTCAACGGCAACCGTCACGGCGAAGGTATATGTCACTATAAGAATGGCGACCGGTACGAGGGCAGCTATAAAGATGATAAGAGGAACGGGCAAGGAGTATACATTTATACCGACGGACGTCGCTACGAAGGCAATTGGGTCGATGACCGGATGCAGGGCTATGGACGTATGGATTATCCGAATGGCGACTACTATTCAGGCTCCTGGTCGGCCGATGTGCGCACCGGCGCGGGCACTTATATCTACAAAGACGGTGCAGCCTATTCAGGTGAGTGGAAAGACAACAGATATAACGGCATCGGTACATTCATTTGGGCCGATAACAGCAAATATCTCGGGCAATGGAAAAACGGCCGTCGCGACGGCAAAGGTGTGTATATGTCCCCTGCAGGAGAGACCTGTGATGGTATGTGGGTGCGTAATGTCTGCGAGGGAGATGTGAAATGCAAGTATGCCGACGGTACTGTCTATGAAGGTGGTTTTAAAGACAACCAATGGCATGGAGATGGCAAATATGTCCTGCCCGACAACACCACTTACGAAGGTGGTTTTAAAGAGGGCAAGCGCGACGGCTATGGTGTAATGCGTTTCTCCAATGGCGCCGTCTACGATGGCTACTGGAAAGATAACGAACGTTGCGGCAAAGGAACCTACACTTGGGCGAATGGTGATGTCTATGAAGGGGAGTGGAGCGACGATGCGATGAATGGCTCGGGCGTGCTTCTCCTGCACGATGGGCGCCGATATTCAGGCGGCTTTGTCGACGGGCTCGAGGAGGGCGCCGGCGTGGCAATAGACACCGACGGGCTTCGTTACGAGGGTACCTTTATCGAGGGACAGCGTAACGGCCGTTTTGTCGTAAAGGATGCCGACGGCAAAGTGCTCCGCGAGTGCACATATAGTCTTGGAATAATCGATTAAAGTAAAATAGGGTTATGGTACTTGATTTTTTGGAAAACCTGAAAAGCTATGAGGCTTTGAACCCCCACTTTGCAAAGGTAGTGGAGTTTGTGGAGAAAACAGACCTGGCAAGCCTGCCCTTGGGGCGTAACGAAATCTGCGGCGACCTTGTGTTTGTCAATGTAATGGAGGCAAGCCCCAAATCAAAGGAAGAGGCTTTCATCGAGGTACACCGCCGGTATATCGACATCCAGGTACCACTTTCAGGCGACGAACTTATGGGTTACACACCCCTTGGTGAACTCCCCGATGCTGTGTACAACAGCGACAACGATGCGGCTCTCTATCCTGTAGGAATGCCCGCAAGGGACTATTTCAATGTCCGCAAAGGCGAGTTCGTCATCTTCTTTCCACAGGACGGCCACGCCCCGGCAATAACTACCGAACCGCTAAAAAAACTGGTTTTCAAGATTGCCGTAGAATAAATAGAACATAACTAACCAAAACATAAAGAATATGCTGAAACTTGTAGAACGCGACAGCTATCTGGCTCCTTATAGCTTAAGTATTGAAGGACGTTATCAATATTTCGTAAGAAGAGAGCGCGAGTTTACAAAGAACGGCCGTCAGACACTCTCTGATTTCGCCTCGGGTTATCTCTATTTCGGTTTGCACCGCACATCCACAGGTTGGGTGTTCCGCGAGTGGGCACCGAATGCAACAAAAATAGTCCTAATCGGAGACTTCTCCAATTGGGAGGAGCGTCCCGAGTACGAACTGAAACCCCTCGCAGGCGGCGTGTGGGAGCGTAAGATGCCACGTAAGGCACTTGCCCACGGCCAGCACTACAAGATGAAGGTCTATTGGAAAGGCGGCTGCGGCGAGCGCATCCCGGCCTGGGTGCGCAGGGTGGTGCAGGACGAAACTACAAAAATTTTCAGTGCACAGGTATGGGCTCCCGAGCAGGAGTATCAGTTCAAGCATAAGAAATTCGTGCCAAAACGCACTCCATTGCTCATCTACGAGTGCCACATCGGTATGGCACAGGAAGAGGAGAAGGTTGGCACATACCGCGAATTCCGCGAGAAGGTTCTGCCACGTGTGGCTGCCGACGGCTACAACTGCATACAGATAATGGCAATCCAGGAGCACCCCTACTACGGCAGCTTCGGCTATCACGTCTCCAACTTCTTTGCCGCATCATCACGTTTCGGCACCCCCGAGGAGCTGAAGGAGCTCATCGATGCCGCGCACGGGATGGGCATTGCCGTCATTATGGACTTGGTGCACTCTCACGCCGTTAAGAACGAGCTTGAGGGGCTTGGCCTGCTTGCCGGTGACCCTGCGCAATATTTCTATGGCGACGACAAACGCATACACAGCGCTTGGGATTCGCTCTGCTTCGACTATGGCAAGAACGAGGTGGTGCACTTCCTGCTCTCCAACTGCAAATACTGGCTCGAGGATTTCAAGTTCGACGGTTTCCGCTTCGACGGTGTCACCTCGATGATATACTACAGCCACGGTCTCGGTGAGGCCTTCTGCAGCTATGCCGACTACTTCAATGCCGGCCAGAACGGCGATGCAATATGCTATCTGACACTTGCAAACAAGCTCATCCACGAGCTTAACCCCAAGGCAATAACCATCGCCGAGGAGGTATCCGGTATGCCTGGTCTTGCCGCCCCCATAGAAGATGGCGGCTACGGTTTCGACTACCGTATGGCAATGAACATCCCCGATTTCTGGATAAAGATAATCAAGGAGCGCAAGGACGAGGACTGGAAACCCTCGGAAATCTTCTGGGAACTCACCAACCGCCGCAAGGACGAGAAAACCATCTCCTATGCCGAGAGCCACGACCAGGCACTCGTCGGCGACAAGACAATAGTGTTCCGTCTTATCGACTCCGATATGTACTGGCACTTCAACCGTGGAGACGAGACATATATGGTATCGCGCGGCATTGCACTGCATAAGATGATACGTCTAATGACCATCTCCACCATCAACGGAGGCTACCTCAACTTTATGGGTAACGAGTTCGGTCATCCCGAATGGATCGATTTTCCGCGTGAGGGCAATGGCTGGAGCCACAAGTATGCACGTCGTCAGTGGAGCCTGGTCGACAATCCCAACTACAACTACACGTTGCTTGGCGAGTTCGACAAGGCAATGGTGGAGCTTGTGGGCGATGTACGCAATTTCCAGAATCGTCCTGTTCAGGAGATATGGCACAACGACGGCGACCAGATACTGGCGTTCTCGCGCAAAGATTTGATTTTCGTCTTCAACTTCAGCCCCAACCGCTCGTTCACCGATTATGGCCTGCTCGTTCCCGAGGGCTCATACTCGATAGTGCTCAACACCGACTCGGCACGTTTCGGCGGTAATGCCCTTGTCGATGAGACCCAGACACACTTCACACAGTTCGACAAACTGCACGCGCGCCGCAAGAAAGGTTGGCTCTTGCTCTATCTGCCTGCCCGCACAGCGCTCGTGCTTAAAAAGAACAAGGAATAAATGAGAAATAACGAAGAAAGACGTCTGCAAAGAGCTGTGGCATATATATGTGCCACTCTCTTTGTTCTGTTTGCCTTCTTTTTCGTGGCGGTATACCAGGCACCGTTGCTCGAGGCATTCTATAACGAGGTCGCAACAGGCAAACTCGACTACAACCCCTATCTCGTGGGCGGTGTGGTCTCGTTGGTGCTAACCCTGCTCGCGTTGTGGCTGAACCGTTTTGCCCGTTTCCGTCGCGAGTGGACAGCGCTTGCCTACCTGCCATCGGCATTGCTGCTCGCATTCATCACCGACATTGACCGCACATTGTACACAGGTGATGGCTCCGGCCTCTCCTGGGTGCTCATCTTCATATTGGGACTGTCACTTTATGGAGCAATGTCATTTATTTTCCGCAGGGTGCTGTTCGAGAAAATCAAGGATGCCACAATGGCAATGAATAGGGTAGTGTGGCGCAACCTTGTGCTGCTTGTCCTTCTCTTCTGCCTTGTCGGCGCGCTCTCCAACAGCGAGGAAAATTTCAAGCGCGAGACAAAGATGATGTCTCTCTTCAATAAAGGAGATATATCGGACGCCCTACGTGTAGGCTACACATCCAATGATGCCTCGCGTGAGCTCACAGCAATGCGTGCATACACTCTTGCCGTTGCCGCTTTGCAGGGTGAACGCCTCTTCGAGTATCCGCAGCCCTATGCCTCCGAAGGCCTGTTGCCGTTGCCGTGGCGTACATCGCCGCTTGTCCCCGACAGTGTCTTTGCATTGCTTGGCGGTAGACCGCTCGATGGCGAGGATGCAGCCGCTTTCCTCTCACGCATAGCACATACCGACTCGGTGACACAGGCAGCCAAGGAGTACTACCTCTCCTCATTGCTGCTCGAGAAGCGCCTTGTCAAGTTCAAGGACGAGGTCATCGCTCTCTATGGCGACAGCAGTGTCAACAAACTGCCCAAGCACTACCGCGAGGCACTGATGCTCTATGCCGACATTGCCGATTCGGCATCCGTCGTGCCATATGAAATCGACGATGCAGCAATGCGTTCAAGTCTTGACGCCTTGCGTGCCGTCGAGGCAAGATACAGCGACCTCTTTGTCCGCGGCAACTATGTTCGCAAGGAGTTCGGCCGCACCTATTGGTGGTATTTCCTCTATTCCAATTGATGTCGTTCCATTTCTAATGTAGATATTCTATGATATCCGGTGGCGTTAAGGAGAGACTTTTCACGCGTAGCTACATATTCATCTGTGCAGCCAACTTCCTTACAGCCTTCTCCTTCTTTCTGCTCGTCCCCACTTTGCCCTTCTATCTTGTCGACGAGTATGGCATCGAGAGCGATGTCGTCGGGCTTGTACTCTCGTGCTATGTCATAGCAGTGCTCTGCATACGACCCTTTGCCGGTTTCATTGCCGACCTTTTCCAACGCAAGCGGGTCTATCTCATAGCGTACATACTCTTCGCCTTCCTCTTTTCGGGCTATCTGCTCATCGACGGCAACCTATGGCAGTTCATACTCCTGCGTGTGTTCCACGGTTTCGCCTTCGGAGCGCTGAACACCACCGGCAACACCCTTGTCATCGATATAATGCCCTCCTCGCGACGTGGCGAGGGACTCGGCTATTTCGGTGTCACCAATAACCTTGCAATGGCCTTCGGTCCTATGACAGGTCTTTTTATCATATCCCACGGCAGCTACACCCTGCTTTTTGCATCGGCTCTCGTTGCAGCCTTTGTCGGCCTCTGCTTCGCGCTGCTGCTGAAGGTCAAGAAACGCCCGCCGGTGGAGCGTAGCGGCCCGCTTATGTCGCTCGACCGTTTCCTGCTTGTCGAGGGCATCCCGGCCTCCCTGGCATTCTTTATGCTCGCAATTCCCTATGGAATGACATCGAGCTATATGGCCATATATGCAGCCGAGATAGGTGTAGTGCACGGCGCCGGTCTCTTCTTTACCGTGCAGGCCGCCGGGCTCATCGTCTCCCGTCTTATATCGGGCAAGATGGTCGACCGTGGGCTTGTGACACAAACTATAACCAAAGGCATAACGATAGCCTTCATCGGCGCAACTCTCGAAGCCTCGCTCTCCGTCGCGGCCGGGTGGAGCGTGCAGCTCGGCTACGTGCTCTATTTCCTTTCGGCGTTCTTCATCGGTTACGGCTTTGGAACAATATTCCCGGCCTTTAACACACTCTTTATCAATATGGCACCCAATTCGCGCAGGGCGACAGCCAATGCCACCTACCTCACCGGTTGGGATGTCGGCATCGGAGCCGGAATGTTGCTTGGCGGCGCCCTCTCGACAAACGGCTATTCGGCAAGCTTCACCTTCGGAGCGATACTCGTCCTTGCTGCATACATCTATTTCAGGGTATATGTCTCCAAACATTTCGAACGCCATAGACTGAGGTAAAATCTTTTCCTTTGTTCGTTGTACAAAAAACGGCAAATGTTGAAATCTTTTCCTTTTTTAGGAAAAATAAAGTCGAATAATTTTGCTTTTTTACAAAATGTCAATACATTTGCATAGCTCTCAAGTACGAGAGTAATGATAGTATAGTTTTTTCTTAGTTGTTTAGTAAATGTTGGGAGTGCCTCTTTGTGAAAAGGGGTACTTCTTTTTTTTGAAAAAAAGAAGTACCCCTTTCGGTGAAGCGCACAGCGATTGGTCACGCGAAGCACCGATGAAATTGGTGCCGCGTGGGTCGCTGAAAAGTGCGCTTTGCCAAAAGGAAGCAAAACGAAAAAGAAGTACCCCTTTAGACGACACTTGCAGCAATAGGTCAAGCGTTGCGTGGCAGTAGGTCACGCCGCTTGGGTTGCGAACAGCAAGTGGAGTCAAAATGTTAACAAAAAAGAAGTACCCCTTTCGGTGAAGCGCACAGCGATTGGTCACGCGAAGCAA
>CALBKR010000386.1 GCA_937896105.1 uncultured Bacteroidales bacterium | reverse complement strand
TTTGCAATACTCATTTCCTGCTCTTTGAGCTTATCCTTATATACCGTCTGAATCAGTTCGGTGGTTCTGTCTGCCATACGGTTATAGTTTCTCATCAACAAAGCAATTTCATCTTCGCCCTGCACATTGCTAATTTTCTGCAAACGTTCACTGTCCACACTGTCAAACACTTCCTCCTCCGCATGGAGATACTTCATGCGGGCCATGGCATCATCATGCCAGTTCATCACCACTTCCTTGCAGCCGATGGCATAAGCCTCCTCGGCGCACATCCGGGCAAAATATGCGCACTCCACAGGAGAACAAGGAGGGTTACGATGCCGGCTCGGCAATTGTAAACGTGAACAAGCTCAGCGGTAACCTGCTGCTCATACACGGTACAGCCGACGACAATGTACACCTGCGCAATATGATTCGCTACACACACGCACTGACACAGGCTAACAAGAAGTTCGAAATGGCAATCTACCCCGACAGCAACCATAGCATCTACTATGGCCGCAACACACGTTATCACCTGTTCGAGAAGATAGCAGAGTTCTTCAAGGCAAATCTAAAATAAGAGCTGCTATTAACAAAAAAATATCCGGCACAAAAGTGCCGGATATTTTTTTGTTAATAGCTAATCTTGCGAGGTTTTTGATGTGAGGAGTTTAGTACTCCTAAATGACTTACAGCAAAAACAAGCGTAACGCAGTAGTTTAGCTTTTTAATCGCTTATCAATTTTCCTTTATATTCACCACGATATTAAGTTCATCGAGCTGTCCCGGCTCAAGCACCGAAGGAGCATCAATCATTGTATCGCGGCCTGAGTTGTTCTTGGGGAACGCAATGCAGTCACGTATTGAATCGAGACCGGCAAAGAGGCTCACCCAACGGTCAAGGCCGTATGCCAAGCCACCGTGAGGAGGTGCACCATACTTGAAAGCATCGAGCAACCAGCCGAACTGCTGCTGTGCACGTTCGGGAGTGAAACCGAGCAGAGCGAACATCTTGTTCTGCAGTTCACTGTCATAGATACGGATAGAACCGCCACCTACCTCAACGCCATTGATGACCATATCGTAGGCATTGGCACGCACTGCGCCCATATCGGTATCGAGCAAGGGGATATCCTCGGGCTTGGGCGATGTGAAAGGATGGTGCATTGCCATATAACGTCCCTCCTCCTCGCTGTACTCGAAAAGCGGGAAGTCCACAACCCACAGGCAAGAGAACTTGTTCTTGTCGCGGAGACCCAACTGGCTGCCGACCTCAAGACGGAGCTCGCAAAGCTGCTTGCGTGTCTTCATTGTGTCGTCGCCGCTGAGGATGAGAATAAGGTCACCCGGCTCGGCGTTGAAGGCAGCCTTCATAGCCTGGAGCACATCCTGTACCGTCGGCCTCTACACGGGCATATACCATTCCTTTGGCACCTATCTGCGGACGGCGCACGAAATCGGTCAAGGCATCGAGTTGCTTGCGTGTGTATGTTGCAGCACCCTTGGCACAGATACCGCCGATATACTCGGCACAGTCGAAGACACCGAAGCCGTGGCCTTTCATTATATCCATCAGCTCAACGAACTCCATACCGAAACGTGTATCGGGCTTGTCGCTGCCGTAGTATTTCATTGCATCGTGCCAGGTCATACGGGGAAAGGCCTCGGTGAGCTCGACACCGCGGATAGTCTTGAACAGGTGCTTTGCCATCCCCTCGAATAGTGTTATCACATCCTCCTGCTCCACAAAACTCATCTCGCAGTCGATTTGTGTAAACTCGGGCTGACGGTCGGCACGCAAGTCCTCATCGCGGAAACATTTTACTATCTGGAAATAGCGGTCGAAGCCCGACACCATAAGCAGCTGCTTGAAGAGCTGAGGGCTCTGCGGCAGGGCATAGAACTGCCCGGGATTCATACGCGAGGGAACAACGAAGTCGCGTGCACCCTCGGGTGTAGAGGCAATGAGCATCGGTGTCTCAACCTCGATAAAATTCATAGAGTCGAGATAACGGCGCACCTCCATAGTCATCTGGTGGCGCAGTTCGAGGTTCTTGCGCACAGCCTCGCGACGCAGGTCGAGATAGCGGTATTTCATACGTATATCATCGCCGCCGTCGGTGTTGTTCTCAATGGTGAAAGGAGGAGTCGCAGCCTCGTTGAGGATATTCAGCTCGCTCACGATTATTTCAATGTCACCGGTGGGGATGTTGGCATTCTTGCTCTGACGCTCACTTACCACACCTGTTGCCTGAATTACATATTCGCGGCCAAGGTGAGAGGCTTTCTCGCAGAGTTCTGCATTTGCATCCTCGCTGAATACAAGCTGTGTAATGCCATAACGGTCGCGCAGGTCGACAAAAGTCATACCGCCCATCTTACGTGCACGCTGCACCCAACCGCTGAGGGTTACTGTTGTGTTTACATCGGCCAACCTAAGTTCGCCGCAAGTCTTTGTTCTGAACATTATTGTATAAATTATAAGCTGTTTTATATGCACCGCAAACATTCTTTTGCTTGCGGTTTGCAAAAATACAAAAAAAGAGGGATTATATTCACTTAATTATGCAAAAAATCACTATTCCACCTCAACCACCACGCCACGCCCGCAAGGCATAAATATAGTATCCTGCGCACCCGACAGCGAGGTCTCGACAATGTAATATGGTTTCTGCATCTCAAGCGGAATTGTCAATGAGACAGCACCGGCAGCATCTGTAACAGTCTCGCGGCCATCCACCTTTAATGCCACCCCCGGCAAGAACTGCTCCTTTACCGGGTTCCATAGCCTGAAGTTCACATTCCCGTACACCGACGGGTCGCGACGCACGGCAACTTTTAAATCCCCTGACAGCTCAACGAATGTATCGACAGGCAGGAAATCGTTTGCCGCGACCTTCAGGCGCACCCTTTCACCGACGAAACGGGATGGGATATTCTTGAAAAGGCATTTTGATGAGAGTGCCGGCAGCGTATCACTCTTTATCTCGTTCTCGAGTTCAAGAGTCACTACAGCATCCTTCAATGGCGGCAGACTGGTATTCTTTACAGAAACCTCGTCGAGACTAACCTCCACATCGACAGGCTTGCCGGCTGTCCAAACGGCAAACAAGGCAGCAAGCACAGCTATGAAGAGAGTTGCAGAGAGCAGGATTTTGTTTACAAGCAGTCTTTTGTGCCGTTTCCATATAGAGTCGAACTCTACCCCAAGCAGTGTAGTCACAAGCTGTACATAGGCACGTTGCCTGTTCATCCACGGCCAACGGTAGTTCTTCTCGTGTATGTTGGCGCCGAGAATTTCGGGAATACCGAGTTCCTTGACGACCGGATTGAAACATTCGGTCGCACTATCGCTGCTGTTGGGTATCCCGTCGACAATGAAGAAGTGTATATTTGCTGTGCGGCCAAGGCTGTGGAAATAGGCGATTTCCTCACCGACCCATTTCGATTTAGCCGAATTGGGCGAACATATCACAATGAGGTTGCGGGAGGCTCTCAGGCGAGCCTTCAACTCTTCGTCCAAGACACCGATACCGATGTCTGCGGGAGCAAAGAAAACCGGTTTTATCGGCTTACGTTCCCACCCGTGCTCACTGCACAGAGTTGCCGGCATCTTATATCCCTCAAGCTTGCGCTGCAGGCGTTTACCCCATTTCGTATCCTTTGAATTATAGCTTATAAAAGCGTAATATTTATATTGTCGGTTGTTTTCCATAGGTTCTCTACTCTATTTTATTCCTGTTTTTTGATTTTAATTTCTATGAGTTTCTTCAAATCTATTACATCCGATGCAATCTTGCCATATTCAAATGGCGATTTTATGTAGAAAGCATAAGCATTATTTATATACTCAAGAGCCTGCTCGTATTTCTTCATTTGGTAGAGTTGATAGGCTATCTCGTATGCCATCAATGCAGCTCTATCTTCCAGTTTCTCTACTTTTGAGTAATACTCGTATGAATAGAGAAAATCATAATAGGCCGACAAATGATTGCCGTTCCTCTTTTTTATGTACCCGTTCTGTTCACAGCACAACGCAAACTGCGGGGTATTTTGTTTTCCGTTCTTCACCATCAGTTCCAACATTGCATCATAATGCTTCTTTGCATCATCTGCCCGCTCTAAGGTTTCATAGATTATGCCTATTTCATAGGCTTTATCAATAAAAGACGGAATATTCTCGACACCCAACTGACGGACAGCATTCTCATAGTTGCGCAAGGCATTCATAATCAACCCGTCATCAAGACACTGAACAAGGTTATTGTAATATACCTCCTCGGCCTTCTTCATATAATAGCCTGCCTGATTCGTATCACCTATTCTCTTGCAATCATTGTACAGGTTCGAATAAAGAAGACCTAATTGGGAATAACCCTCACCATACGTCTCTATTGTATATTCAAGTGCCTTGAGTGAACATTCATACGCCTTGCCATGCTCCCTTTTGCGGCTATAGACGCTGGACATAGTAGAGTATGCATCGAGCGAATAGGGATGGACGACACCGAATATCTCGAAAGATTTTTCTATGCTCTTCTCCAGCAATGCAAGAGCCTCATCGTAATATCCACGATAATAACATATCCTGCCATAATTGGAGAGAAAAATTATATAAACCGGTTTGTTTTCAAGGCCACATTTTTCGGCGATTTCCACAGACTTTCGATGAGCATCCATTGCCTCGGGGTATTTTTTCTTTGCCATATACACATTACCTAAATGCCCCCATAAATAGGCCTCACGATAAGGAGTTGCGTTGGTCTGGCTGCTAAAAGCCTCAAAAGCTGTATTCAATATATCTTCAGCTTCATCAAAATACAAAAGAAGATAAAACAAGTTAGACGTAGCCATCAAAGCATCTACAAAGAAATCTGTTTCTACTACTTCGGAATTCTCCAATGAAGATACTATGTTCAGAAATTTATCGGAATACTCTAAAGCCTTTTTCAGTTCCTTTGCATCATTTGGCATCAGATATACTTGAGAAATGTGAATATATGCACGGGCTGCCTGATAACTGTTTTCTCCATACGTAGCTATCGCAGATTCAAGTTCACGCCCTGTATACATCAGCGCCGTTTCAAAATCCGATGCATACTCCATTAAGAAATCGGCAGCCTCTTCCTGCCACTTAATGTTCGTTGTGTCAAGCGCTGCACGTGTCTCAATGTAGAAACGGGCTTTTTCGTTGTCGAAACGGGCAAGGGAGATGGTGTAAAGGTTATAGAGGTACTCGGCATCCTTCTCCTGTTGCTTGAGGACGGCGGCAAGGTCGGCATTGGCTTCGTTGATTATCTCCTCGGCCTGGGCAATGCGGCTGTCGAGTCCGGCTATGAATTCGGCCGGGTTGAAGGTGAGCTGCAACAGGGAGTCGGCACGCTCGAGCTCGCCGTTCTCGATACAGATGTTTATCTCGCGTTCGAGTTCCGTGAGCTGCGAGTAGTCGACACGGGCATAGTGGTCGGAGAGGGAACTTATCAACGACTGGTATTTCTCGAAAGAGGTGTAGAGCTTTTCTATCTCGGCACGGTACTCCTCTATCGTTATTTCGTTGCTCTTCTTGGCGGCTTCGAGCCCGGCTAAACGCGTCTTGTAGTTCTCCTCGGCCACGCGGTAAGCGTTATCTTCTATGCGTTGCTTTTCGGCTTGGAGCTGCGAGGTGGAGACCATTATGATGCTGAGCGGTGAGCTGCCGGAGTAGGCGTAACGGCGGCCGATGGTACCGGGGTCGACGAGTTCATAACCCTCCTTGCGCACTTGCTGAAGGCTGTAGGCTTCGCCGCTCTTCAGGCCGGGAAGTGTCAGGGCGAAACGGCCTGTCTCGTCGGTTATCACGGCGCTATGGTCACCGCTGGCACGAAGGGTTACACCGGGAAGCGGAACCGATGCGATAGCGGGGCGCTCAAGCGTGCGCACATTGCCCTGCTGAACCTGGGATGCGGCTAATAGCGGGAACACGCCCAATAGCGAAATCAACACTCTTTTTATCATTCTCATTTATTTAATTCATCCATTTTGTCCTTTATGCGGCAAGCCTCTTCACTCTCTTCACCATAGAGATATATTGCAATCCCAAGAGTCTTCTCAAGGCACTCTCCGGCTTTTTGTGCAGAGCCCTCGAGGCGATATTCATCGGCAAGCAGCTCCCCCAACCGCATTACACGCACAGCATACTCCTTGTCACGTTCCAGTGCAGCCTTGTCACTTTGTGCCTTGTCTATTACAGCCTGGGCAAACTCTATTCTCTCTCGTATCTCGGCCTTTGCCGCACGGTTGCGTTCAAGTACCGTGTAAGGGTCGAACACAGTGTGTATCAGCGAATCGGCACGGTCGAAATCACCTTTTTCTATACAAAGGTTTATCTCGCAGTCTATTGAATCCATCCGGTCGTAGTCGCTACGGGCATAGCGGTCGGCCATTTCACCTATGAGTGAAAGATACCGTTCGTAATTCTTCTGCAACCCGGTCAACTCCCGGCCGTACTCTTCAAGCGTTATCTCGCCCTCCTGTTTCAGTTTCTCTATTTCCGTTATCTTCTCCCTATAATTCTCCTCGGCCACCCTGTAAGCATTCTCCTCGATACGCAGCTTATCTCTCTCCAATTGCTCAAGGTCGACCATAGTTATCTCCAATGTAACGCCGGGGGAATAGACAAAAGCTTCACTCAAGAATTTCTTGTCGCACAAATCATAACCCCTCTTGCTTATGCTTGTAAAATATATCGCATCACCCTTCTTCTTATCACTCATTACAAGTTCAAAATAGCCGTCATCCGATGTCATTATCTTGTTCATCATACCGCGCACACGCACCACAACCCCCGGCAAGGCCTTACCGGGAATACCGGGACGACCGATTGTACGGACATAACCCTGCTGAACCTGGGAAATGGCGCACAAAGGCAACAAGAGAAAGAGTGATATTAGAAAATGTTTCATAGTTGAGTGATGCGTTTACTCGCTGATTTTGGATTTAACAAGTTCAATATTCTTCTTTGTTTGAAGCAATTGAGGATGGTCGATTGGCAATAAATCATTTAGAATGTTATACGATTTCTCTAAATATTCCAAGGAACTCTGATAATTTCCTTGCATAAACAATATAGCAGCAATATCGGCATAACTCCTTGCAACATTGGGGTGTTGCTCGCCAAAAACAGCCAACCATATTTCAAGCGCTTTATTATAGTATTCCAAGGCTTGGGAATAATTGCCTTGACTAGAATATACAAAACCTATGCAATTATAACAGGTTGCAACATTGGGATGTTGCTCGCAAAAAACTACCAACAGGATTTCAAGTGTTTTGTTATAGTATTCCAAGGCTTGGGAATAATTGCCTTGATTGCCATATACAAAACCTATGCAATTATAACTGGTTGCAACATCGGGATGCTGCTCGCCAAAAACAGCCAACCGGATTTCAAGTGCTTTATTAAAGTATTCCAAGGCTTGGGAATAATTGCCTTGACTAGAATATACGCCACCTATGTTATTATAACAGGTTGCAACATTGCGATGTTGCTCGCCAAAAACTACCAACAGGATTTCAAGTGCTTTGTTATAGTATTCCAAGGCTTGGGAATAATTGCCTTGATTGCCATATACCAAGCCTATGTTATTATAACAGGTTGCAACATCGGGATGCTGCTCGCCAAAAACTACCAACCAGATTTCAAGTGCTTTGTTATAGTATTCCAAGGCTTGGGAATAATTGCCTTGAGTAGAATATATAAAGCCTATGTTATTATAACTGGTTGCAACATCAGGATGCTTATCCCCATATTTATTCAAAGCAGACTGCAAAGCACATTGATAATATTGTTCAGCCTTGTCATAATATGCAAGATATTCCTGAATGTAATCGCCTGCATCAAGTAGCCATTCGA
>CALBKR010000385.1 GCA_937896105.1 uncultured Bacteroidales bacterium | reverse complement strand
ATAAAAAAGATATCCGCTGCAATGGATGGTGTCGGTCACCCTATGACAGGTGTTCCCGATAATATATTCTTTGATATTGCATCATTAGTGTCGTTGGCTGCCTGTGCCCGTGGCGATTTGTTTGAAAGATATCTTCTGAATGCGACAGTGACTCTTCTTCCATTGCAGAATGAACTGTTGATAAGCAACGCTCAGTACAGTTACTCCTATCTTTGTTCATTCCAAACAGGATTCTGGAGCAAATTGTCGGCATCGTTTACCGGTAGGGTGCAGGGCGCTTCCGATATTTTGATGTTCCAGACTGCCGGCAGTGTCACAAATGTGTTTTCTGTCGGAAAAGAGCTCACCGGCAGCAACAGGGTGCTAATCTATACACGACCGCAGATTTGGGGCACAAAACTCCCTAAACGCATAATGCAGCTGTTGTTGCATGCCTATGCCGAGATGCCTGCGAGGCCTACTGCGGGAATGCCATTGTTGGCCTGTTATATGTTATGCAGCAACGATGGCGTGCATTTCAAAATGATTGCAGGCAGTGAAAAGAGGAAGAAAATGCAGGATATCCTGTTCCCGTATTTTCCTACCCAGTCCTACAAGTATTATCTTTTTGCCATTGTGGGTGAGATGGGTGAAGGGAGTGCTATAATGGGTATGGAGGTAGAAGTCGATGCTTCGTGGAACAACAGGCTACGATAGTGTTATTCTTTCAACATAATTAGAGGCCGCGTGAATTCACGCGGCCTCTAATTTGTTTTGGTGGCAAGGGGCTGTCAGCAATGTGTTGTCTTGTACTCATCCTCTTCGCGGTTCAATTCCTTGAGCAGGCGCTTGCTGTTCTTGTTTATGTATATGCTGCACCTTGCGAATATGACAAGTGCAATGGCAAAAAATAAGCTTGCAGTCTTGTTCTCGAATAGGTTCTCTATTGTTGATATCATTATTACAAGGGTCGTAAGCTGCAATGCCAAAAGGTGTGTCGCTTTCATATCTGTTCTCTTTATTGTTGCTTGAATTTCCAATATATAATATCTCCCTCTCCTTTCTTGGTTATAAGTGTGGCTTCGTCAATGATTTTCTTTTTCCTCATCAAACGCACCTTGCCTATTGTAGTCATTTCTTCGCACGTGTCTTCGTCCAGGCTTTCTGCTGTCGTACGTACCTCTATATTGTAGCGGTTAAGCATTGTGTTACGTGTCCTTTCGCTCAAAAAATCCTTGACAAACATCTCTCCTGCATAACGCTCCCGGATAATATATTCCTCGGTAAGGTTACTCACTTTCCTTCCAGGTGGGGCGCATCTTCCTTTTAACAAAATGACCCACTCTCTGATTTTCTTGCTGCAGACCTCTATGAGATCAATGCATTTGCCAATAACTCTACTTCTCATAGTAAAACGATTTTTATTTGTTTTGCAGTTAATGATATTTGTATTATGTTTGTAATGCCCTTTATGAGTTCTGCTTTACGGGCACAAAAGAGAGAAAAATAACACAAAATAGCCATTAGTGGCTACAAATATAATTCCAATGACCGAAAAACGAGTTGTTGAAATAGCATAAAATTGCTATTTTAGAAATATTCTAAACAAGGTATTTCCCCTATGTTTTGATTGATAATAGATTTAGTATATAATATGAAAGAAAAAGGTATCAAAATGAGAGTAGCCGAGGTGCTGCGATACAAACAGATAAACGTTAACCGTGCTTGCAAGATACTTGGTATGCCGCAGCGCACGCTCAACCGGCAGGTCAATGAGGATGGCAACGTGAGTATGGAATTACTGTATTCAATGCTTGATGCTTTCCCCGAGATATCTCCGCTTTGGCTCCTTCTTGGCGAAGGGGATATGTTGCAGGCCAATGTGGAAGTTCACAAGGTGCCTTATTACAATAATCTTCCTGTGAGCGCAGGTTTCAAGGATGTACTTGATTGTGGTCGTGAGCCTCCATCGTCCTACATATCATTGCCATTGCGTGGCGCCGATTTCTTCTTTCCTGTATCGGGCAACTCTATGGAGCCGGAAATCAATGATGGTGATATCGTGGGGGTAAAGAGGGTAGAGCGCTCCGAGGGAATCGTCCACGGCGATGTGTATATGATTGTCACAAACGACAACCGTATGATAAAACGCTGTTATCACGATAATAACGATCCGATGCTCATATGGTGTGTGTCGCCAAACTATCCGTCGTTCCCCATTCACAAGAATGATGTCTGCGCATTGTTCAAGGTGGTGAACAGGATTGAATCGTTCTAAAAGTGGTGTTGCATACTCTGGCTTTTCTTTCATAAAGTGGCGAAAATGGAAATTTGCACCACTATAATGTAAATGCCTGTGCTCTAATTTTACCATACATTTGCAATGTCGGACAATTTGTCGGCAAAGTTTTCATTAGGCTTGTTTCCGGGCCTTGTGTTAAATAATTTTATGGTGTTTGTTTACGAAGCCGTGTTTTCTTGACACGGCTTTTTTTTGTTTTTATGTTAATTAATATTAAAACATTGTATACCTCATTGAAAATAATAAAAAAACAAAGTATTTTTATTTGTTTATTGTTCTGCTATAGGTGGCAACCGGACAGAACTGCACCATATTTCTATTTTTAAATATAAATTTTATGCCGCAAAATATTGGACATATCTCCCAGGTTATCGGTGCTGTAATCGATGTCTACTTCGATGCTGATGAGAGTGAAGGAAAGGTTTTTCTTCCTGCTATTTATGAAGCTCTCATTGTAGAGATGCCCGACGGTCGGGAACTTCTGCTTGAGGTGCAGCAACATATCGGTGATGACACTGTCCGTACCGTGGCGATGGACAGGACTGCCGGACTCTCACGTGGAATGGAGGTAGTGGCTACCGGCCATCCGATAACAATGCCTGTCGGTGAACAGATAAAAGGCCGTATGATGAATGTGACCGGTGCTTCAATCGACGGACTCGGCGAGTTGGGGCGTGAGGGTGCATATCCGATACATCGCGAGGCACCGAAATTCGAGGAGTTGTCTACGGTACAGGAGGTGCTCTATACAGGCATAAAGGTAATCGACCTTCTTGAGCCCTACAGCAAAGGCGGTAAAATAGGCCTCTTCGGCGG
>CALBKR010000384.1 GCA_937896105.1 uncultured Bacteroidales bacterium | reverse complement strand
TGGGCGACGAGGAGTTTGAAATCTGTTGTGAAATGAAGTACGATGGCACCTCCATCTCACTGACTTATGAGAATGGCCTGCTGGTAAGCGCCGTGACACGTGGCGACGGTGTAAAGGGTGACGACGTGACAGACAACGTGAAGACCATCCGCACCATCCCTTTGAAATTGCAAGGGACAGATTATCCAAAGAGTTTTGAAATCCGTGGCGAGATACTGATGCCTTGGAGCGTATTTGAGAAGCTGAACGAAGAGCGTGCTGCCAACGAAGAGCCCCTCTTTGCCAATCCGCGCAATGCAGCCTCGGGCACACTGAAATTGCAGAATTCATCGGTAGTGGCCAGCCGTAAACTCGATGCCTACCTCTATTATATGCTGGGCGAAGAACTTCCCTGCGACGGACACTATGAGAACTTGCAAAAGGCACGCGAATGGGGATTCAAGATTTCTGACGCCACACGCAAAGTCAGCACCCTGCAAGAAGTGTTCGACTTCATCCGCTACTGGGATACAGAGCGCAAGAATCTGCCCGTAGCCACCGACGGCATTGTATTGAAGGTCAACTCGCTACGCCAGCAGAAGAACCTCGGATATACGGCCAAGTCGCCCCGTTGGGCCATTGCCTACAAGTTTCAAGCCGAACGGGCTTGCACCCGTCTGAACAGCATCAGCTATCAGGTGGGACGCACCGGTGCCATCACCCCCGTGGCCAACCTCGACCCGGTGCAATTATCGGGCACCGTGGTCAAACGTGCTTCGCTCCACAATGCCGACATCATCGAGGGGCTCGACCTCCACATCGGCGATATGGTGTATGTGGAAAAGGGAGGTGAAATCATCCCTAAGATTACGGGAGTGGACAAAGAGGCCCGTTTCATGGTGGGCGACAAGGTGAAGTTCATCACCCGTTGTCCCGAATGTGGCACTCCGCTGATGCGCAACGAAGATGAAGCGGCACACTATTGCCCCAATGACAAGGCTTGCCCACCACAGCTCAAAGGGAAAATTGAACACTTCATCACCCGTAAGGCGATGAATATAGACAAGTTAGGTCCTGAGACGGTGGACCTCTTATACAATGCCGGCCTCATCCGTAACGTGGCCGACCTCTACGACCTGCACTCCCAAACTCTGCCACGCTTGAGCCGGATAGGCCAACGCTCAGCAATCAACATGGTGGAGGCCATCCGCCTATCTACGGAAGTACCTTACCCACGCGTACTCTTTGCCCTCGGTATCCGCTTCGTGGGTGCAACCGTTGCCAAGCGTCTTGCCCGTGCATTCGGCAATATCGATGCTTTAATGGCAGCCTCGTTCGATGAGCTCACGGCTGTCGATGAGATAGGCGAGCGCATTGCCGGTGCTGTAAGAGCTTTCTTTGCAAAGGACGAGAACGTTCAGCTTGTTGAGAAACTCAAGGCTGCCGGTCTTAAATTCGAAATTGAAGATGAACCCGGTGTTGCCAAGAGCGACCTGCTCGCAGGGCAGAGCGTTGTGATTAGCGGTGTCTTCGCACATCACTCACGCGACGAGTACAAGGAGATGATAGAGCGCAATGGCGGCAAGAATGTAGGCAGTGTGAGCAAATCCACATCATTCATACTTGCCGGCGACAATATGGGGCCTTCAAAACTCGAAAAGGCACAGAAACTTGGCGTGCGTCTTGTGTCGGAGGATGAGTTTCTGCAGATGCTGCAGCAATGAACCGTTCCGAATTATTAAATGTGTTTAAAAAGAGAGTAAATATCGATATTTATATTATAAAAATAGCAAAATTTGATGTAATTTTGCACTCCGGAATATTTTTAAGAATTTATGATGCGAAAAACACTGAAAGGAATGGGCGTTGCTATTGTAACTCCCTTTACAAAAGATGGCGATGTCGATTATGCCGCACTTGAGAATCTGGTGCAGATGCACATCGACTGCGGTACCGATTTCCTGTGTGTGCTTGGCACGACAGGTGAGACTCCCACGTTGACAAACGACGAAAAACGTGAGATTCGAAAGCGCATCATAAAACAGGTCAATGGCCGTATGCCCATAATGGTGGGTATCGGCGGCAACTGCACACGCAATGTTGTCGAGGAACTGAAGAACGAAGACCTCACGGGTGTCGATGCAATCCTCTCTGTCGCTCCCTATTACAACAAGCCGGTTCAAGAGGGTGTGTACCGCCACTACAAGGCGATAGCCGAAGCAACTGACCTGCCTATCTATATGTACAATGTTCCCGGTCGTACCGGTGTGAATATCCTTCCCTCGACAGTTGCCCGCCTTGCCAATGAATGTCCTAACATCGTCGGCTACAAGGCTGCATCGGGCAACCTTGCGCAGGTAAAGGAACTCATCGCTTTGAAGCCCCCTCATTTCGATGTCTTCTCGGGCGACGACTCACTCACCGTGGATATAATGGAGGCCGGTGGCGTTGGTGTCATTTCGGTCTTCGGCAATGCCTATCCCAAGGAGATGATAGCACTTGTGAGAGCAATGCAGGAGGGACGCTTGAGTGATGCCCGCAACCAGCACGACAGGCTTAGTGAACTCTTTCAACTTATATTTGTAGACGGTAATCCATCGGGCATCAAGGCTTTGCTGAATATCCACGGCCGCATCGAGAACGTGCTCCGTTTGCCGCTTGTTCCTGCTTGTGACGACACATACAGCGAACTTCAGCAGGCAATGACATTCCTTGATGAGTAAACATCCCGTCTTAATGGAACACCTGAAAGCACTGCTTGATGAGAAACTTGCGCTCTACAACCGCAAGGAGTTCATCGGTAATGACCCTGTCTCATTTCCACACTCATTTACAAGCCGCGAAGATATCGAGATATCGGCGCTGCTGGCATCCGTCATCGCGTGGGGTAACCGCAGGATGATACTCGCTTCGGGCAACAGGATGCTGCACGGCATAATGCACTCGGAACCATACGTGTATGTGATGAGCGGTGAGTGGGAACAGCTCGACGATTCGCTCAACATCCACCGCACATTCTTTGCCCGCGATTTCAAATATATATGCCGTGGGCTCAAGAGCATATACGAGAAATACGGCACAATGGAGGCTCTGTTCATAGGCCGTGATGTGTGGGAGGGTATAGCTCTCCTCCGTAGCGAGATGGAGGCTGTCAACGGCGGGTTGCAGACAAGGCATATAAGCAATCCCGTACCACAGAAGGGTAAGCCGGCATCGGCCTGCAAGAGAATGCATATGATGCTCCGCTGGCTGTGCCGCAAGGATGGAGTGGTGGATATTGGAATATGGAGCGCCGTTTCGCCCTCGCAGCTTATGATACCGCTCGATGTGCACGTGGCGCGCACCGCACGCCAGCTCGGTCTTGTGACACGCAAGCAGAACGACCGCAAGACAGTCGAGGAACTCACGGCACAGCTCCGCAAACTCTCGCCCGACGACCCTGTTAAATACGATTTTGCACTCTTCGGCGTAGGTGAGGCCGGTGACAGCTTTATACAAGAGAAAGAAAACAATACAAAATAGAATTACCATAACACAATGGCAAAGATTACAAAAGAAGATGCGTTGAACTATCACGCAGGGAAGCGTCCCGGAAAAATTGAGGTAGTCCCTACAAAACCATATTTTACACAAACCGACCTCTCGCTGGCCTATTCTCCAGGTGTAGCAGAACCCTGTCTTGAGATAAAGGAGAATCCACAGGATGCCTATAAATATACCGATAAAGGAAACCTTGTAGCTGTAATATCAAACGGAACGGCTGTACTCGGCCTTGGCAACATAGGCCCTCTTGCCGGTAAGCCGGTTATGGAGGGTAAGGGTCTGCTGTTCAAGATATATGCCGGTATCGATGTCTTCGATATCGAGGTCGACGAGCAGGATCCCGATAAATTCATTCAGGCAGTGAAGGCTATTGCCCCTACATTCGGCGGCATCAACCTCGAGGATATCAAGGCACCCGAGTGCTTTGAGATAGAGCGTCGCCTGAAGGAGGAACTTGATATCCCTGTTATGCACGACGACCAGCACGGAACAGCTATCATTTCGGCAGCCGGTCTTCTGAACGCGCTCGAGGTGAACGGAAAGAAAATTTCGGAGGTAAAAGTCGTGGTGAACGGTGCCGGAGCGGCAGCAATTTCGTGTACGAAACTTTACATAGCACTCGGCGTGAAACGTGAGAATGTGGTGATGCTCGACAGCCGTGGCGTCATAAGCACCATGCGCACCAATCTCACCCCCGAGAAGAGGGAGTTCGCCACAGAGCGTACCGATATCCAGACACTTGCCGATGCCATAAAGGATGCCGATGTCTTCCTCGGACTCTCAAAAGGAAATGTGCTTTCACAGGATATGGTACGTTCAATGGCAAAGGATCCAATAGTCTTTGCGTTGGCAAATCCTGAACCTGAGATAACATACGAGGATGCAATGGCGTGCCGTCCCGATGTGCTTATGAGTACAGGCCGCAGCGACTATCCGAACCAGATAAACAATGTAATCGGTTTCCCGTATATATTCCGCGGCGCGCTCGATGTTGCAGCGACAGCAATAAACGAAGAGATGAAACTGGCTGCTGTGCACGCAATAGCCAACCTTGCAAAGCAGCCTGTCCCCGAAATTGTGAATAAGGTATATAAGGTCGGGCACCTCACTTTTGGCCGTGACTACTTCATCCCCAAGCCTGTCGACCCGCGTCTGCTTGTCGAGGTCTCTACAGCTGTCGCAAAGGCTGCGATAGCCAGTGGCGTTGCACGAAAGGAGATAACCGATTGGGAGAAATACAAGGAGCATCTGCTCGAGTTTATGGGTCGTGAATCCAAGCTCACGCAGCAGATATATGATATGGCACGAACCGAGGTGCAGCGTGTGGTGTTTGCCGAGGGTGCTCCCCCGTCGATGCTCAAGGCGGCCGTGCAAGCGAAGGAGGAGGGCATCTGCCAACCAATCCTGCTCGGTAACGATGAGATAATCGCCAAGTGTGCGCAGGAACTCGGGCTTAGCCTCGATGGTATTGAGGTTCTCAATCTGCGTCATCCCGATGAACGCGAGCGTCGCGAGCGTTATGCCCGCATCCTTGCCGACAAGCGTCAGCGCGAGGGATATACCTTTGAAGAGGCAAACGACAAGATGTTCGAGCGCAACTATTTCGGTATGATGATGGTTGAGACCGGTGATGCCGATGCCTTTGTGACAGGCCTGTATACAAAATACTCCAACACTATCAAGGTTGCAAAGGAGGTAATCGGTATGCAGGAGGGCTTCAGCACCTTTGCCACAATGCACATCATTAACTCGAAGAAAGGAACATACTTTGTTGCCGATACCCTAATAAACCGTGCCCCCGAACTCGAAACCATAATCGATATTGCCCGTCTGGCCGAGAAATCCGTGCGCTTCTTTAACCACGAACCGGTAATAGCTATGGCCTCCTATTCGAACTTCGGTACCGACCAGGGCGGCAGCGCCGAGCGTGTGCGTAAGGCTGTTGCATATATCCACGAACACTATCCCGAATGGCTGCTCGATGGCGAGATGCAGGTGAATGTGGCAATGAACAGCGAACTGCGCGACAAGAAGTATCCCTTCACCAAGCTCAAGGGCAGGGAGGTCAATACACTGGTGTTTCCGAACCTCAACTCTGCGTCGTCATCCTATAAGATGTTGCAGGCGCTTGGCTCGGATACCGAAATAATCGGCCCTATCCAGATGGGTCTGAACAAGCCAATCCACTTTATCGATTTTGAGAGTTCTGTACAGGAGATTCTGAATGTCACAGCCGTTGCTGCAATCGACGCAATGGTCAACAAACGCAAATAAGATAGTGATTTTTGATGTGGGCTGTCAGAAGAGCATGCCCACAGAGAAACTCAGGATATTGTCACGGCGACTGGAGCTGAAGATGCTTCCGTCGTCGTGTGCTATTATGTGGCTGGAAACCTTGTTGAGGCCTACATCGAAAGTCAAGTCAAGGAATACCCTGCTTATCTTTATTCCAAGTCCGAACTCCCAATAATATGTCTGCTTGTTTAGTACCTCTTCGAGCCTTTCATATCTGAAATGCTTGAAATTCTGTTCACTGAGCGAAGTGAACACGAATTTCGTGCGCGGGCCGGTAAAGATGCTCATACTGTACCTGCCCTTCTCAACGAAATTAAAACCGAAGAGGATAGGAACCTGTATACAGTATGTCCTTAAGTCATACACAACATTGTTGGCGGTTGTGCTGCCATCAACCGGCTGCTGTTGGTCGTGAAAGTCGAAGCTGTGGTTTGTGATGCCGAAAGTGGCTTCGGTCTGCAGGTAGACTTTATTCTTGGTAATTCGTGCAAACGGTGAGAAGGCATATCCAATCTTGTTGCTCTGTATGTTGCTCTCGTCGAATTCGTATCCCTCGATGTTGAACTCGGGGTCATTGTATGTCACAGCCTGAAAACCGG
>CALBKR010000383.1 GCA_937896105.1 uncultured Bacteroidales bacterium | reverse complement strand
CCATCGCCATAATCACTGCCGGAGGAATCGCCCGTGACATTACCAGACGCTTCGGCCTGGATCCCCGCAAAAGCGCAAGCATCCTGGACACATTCTCATGTCTTATTCAGGGAATCATTCCTTACGGAGCACAGCTCCTGATGGCATCGGGTCTTGCAGCTGTCTCTCCTGTGGAGATAATACCTCACCTCTACTATCCGATGGCTGTAGGCATTGCTGTTGTCTGTTCTATTGTACTTACAAAAAGCACAGCCCGATGAGACTGTGCTTTTGTTTTCTGGTAATGGCTCATTTACTTATTTCCCATAAGTATATGTGATGCCAGTGTGCGCTGTATCTCCTTGATATTTGTCCCGCGGCTGAATTCCTGCTCAAAAGGCTCGGGCGTTCCTGTAATCCATATCTTCATTTCGCAGTCTGAGTCGAGGTTCCCTGCTGTCTCTATTAGGAAATGTGTTATTGACCTATAGGGTATTGAGTGGTATTCACGCTTTCTGCCTGTTACACCTTGTATATCCTCAATGATTAGACGGTGCGTCGTGAAAACCCACTTGTCGCGTATGATATTTAAAGCCTTCTCTATCTCCTCACCGGGACATAGGATTTCGTCAAACTCTTTTGTAATCTCGTTCTTGTTGAGCTCGGTTGCATTGCCAAGCAGGTTGTTTAATAATCCCATAGCGTGTTGTGTTTATGTGTGATATGCAAATATAAGCAATTTTTTAATATAATAAATGGCAACCTTTCGGTTGCCATTCATTATATATCGCAGCTCGCTCATCGAGCTACTTGTAAAGTGATGCATCACTTTACAAGTACCTTTGTCGAGCGGATTACATTGCCAAGTTGCATCTTCACAAGGTAAACACCTTCCTCAACAGCAACCTGTGCAGGGTTTTTCACGAACTCAACGAGTTTGCCGTCTGCAGTGTATATCCAAGCCTTGTCGGCATTGTCGATTACAATTGCACCTTCAACGCCTTCGGCTGTAGAAACCTTGCCGTCAACAACTTCCTCAACATCTGTTGTATTCAGGCACTCGGGCTCCTCGGCAACACCCTGGTCGCGTGTGTCAACAGCGGCACGGCCCGGGTTGAGACCATCGATGTCAACATCGAAGTCGATGGTAAAGCCCTTGTTTGTCAAGCCTGTCGGGTTGAATGCACCTGCAAACCAAGCGTCTGAGAATACGATACGCAAGCGGCTGTCACCGGGAGTTGCATCTTCGGGAATCTTGAATGTAAAGGTGTAGCCTGTTACAAGTTCAGGCGTTGCACCCTCGTGCTTGCCGATGAAGAATATACGCTCGCCCTCAGGGTCGGTCTCTGTTGTACCCTTTGCAATCTCTGCAGCTGTTCTCTCTACAGGCATCGGGTGGTCAAAGTCGCCGCTGCCGTTAAGGTCGAGCCAACCACCTGCATAGCAGTACTGCAAGCCGTCGCCTGTCTCAGGTCCCTTGATGGTCATTGTGATATTCTGGCCCTGCTCAACCTTGAGAAGATGGCCCTCGGGGTGTGTATACTGTGTGCCATCGGCTACAGGACCACTTGCTGTGTAGTTGAGGTTTTGTGTGGCGCCTGTTGTCTTGGCAAGCTCAACATAGCGCTGTGTGCGTGCATTCTCAAGACCTGCTGAAGCCGGGTCAATCTGGCTTATGCCGTATGTGTCCTCCGCCTTCTTCTCGGGAAGGTCGGCCTGGTTGCCTCGCGGCACTTCAACCCAAACAATCGGTGAGTAGGTCTTGAGGTCTGTTGAAACTGAACGTACACCAATGAAAGGAGTATCATTCACGCTCTCGAACTCGATGTTGCCAATGAATGTAGCCCACTGTGATGTGGTACCAACCTGTGATACTTTGCCGTCCTCGCCAACCTTGTACATAATTTCGAAGTGACTGATGTTAGCCTCGTCGTTGTATACTAAGTCGAATGCAGAACGTGTCTTTGCTGTTGCATCAACATTCCAATAGAGCTTGATGCCCATAGAGCTCTTTGTCTCCTGTTTTACCTCTGCAACAACATCCTTCACAGCTGCGGGTGCGCTCCAGTTGTTGTCGTTGATTTCGAGCTTTCCTACATAGAGCTGGTAGTCGTTGTTGTTGCCCTTTACGCGCAAGCCGATACGCTCTATCACATTACCGTTTGCAATGCCTGTGAGGTCAAATCTCTTCTCCTCCCAAGTGTTGCCCGATACATTACCTACTGCATACTCCTGCCAGGTGTTGCTGCCTCTTACCTTGAGGATAAGATAAAGGTCTGTCGCCTTAACATTCTTGAGTGTCTTAACGGCAACCTTTGCGTATGCGCCGTTACCTGCCTTGAGGGCTGTCTTGTAAAGGATGATGTCGGTTCCTGTTGATGTTGCTGCACCTGTGAGCTCGATACAAGAACCGCCTGTGTATGCATCGAGGTGTGTGTAGTTTACATCTATTTCATTGCTTACATTTGTTGTATTGCTCTTGTAGCGTAACCAACGGTATGTGGGGACGATGTCCTGTGAACCCATATTGTACCATGCACTTGCATGTGACTTCTTTCCCTTGTAGTAGTAGCGGTCACCGTTACCCAATGTAAAGTGTGTGCCGAAAGGCAGGTTGCCCTGGATAGTAGAACGCTCGGGAATCCATGATGCTAAACCTGCGAATGTCTGCAATGGGAGCTTGCCATTCTCTGCTTTCCAGTTGTTACCGTTGGCGCTTGCTGCGGGTCGTGTCGCGGGGTTGCGGTTACCGCCTGAGAAACCGCGCTCGAGCAGTCTCTGGTAGTTGCCCTGGATATCATATACACCGTCGCCTTCGTTGAAACTGTAGAAACGGCTCTGGTCGTGCTCTCCCCAAAGACAGATACCGCAGCGGCGGGTAGCGTCATCTGCGTCAAGTCTGTTCCAACCGCGGTCCATTGTTGCAATCCATACACCGGCATAGAGTCCCTTTGATGTTCCCATTGCTGCTTCTGCTGCCTGAACGGAAGAGCCCATCTGGTATGAGAAATCACCGTTTGAGTAGTTGAGCATAAGGTCGTGTGTCTTGCCGTTCTTTGTTGTGCCGAATCTGGCGTCAGCATCGCTTGCCGTCAGGTCTGATACCTGTGTGTAGAGACCGCTGTGGTAGTTTTCGAAGCCCATCTGTGCTGCATACTTGTAGAGTTCCTTATGGAACTGGATAATCTCGGAGTTGCCCCAGCTGCTGTCCTCCCAGTTGTAGTTGATACCGTCTGAACCGAAGTACATAAGTATGTGGATGAGCGGCTTTACATACTTGAAGCCGTTAGCGTCCTTTGTCTTGATGAGTGATGCCCAAGGACCGTCACCGCTGCCTGCTGTCCAGCTCTCGAAGAACTTGATACCGCTCATTATGTCGGTACCGTTGCGGTGAGCTGCATCGACCCAAGCACCGGGAGCCTGGAAAAGTGAGTGGTTCCAAGTACCGAACAGGTTGGTGTACTGCCACATTGAGTATACATCGGCATTGAACTTTGCCTCGGGGTGTCCAACGGCAGCATCCTTTCCGTAATCCATTGGAATGTTCATCCAAAGGTCACGCTCCTGGTATGTTCCTGGAACAAGACGATCCGCACGGCTCATAATGTTGGCGCGGCGCACGTGTGAGCGGATGAAGGCTATGTCTGATTGCTGGATACCGGCCATCTCAAACTCCTCCTTTGTGGGGTAATTACGTCCCTGCTTTATGGCATTGTAGAAAAGGTTCAGAAGGTTCTCGTCGCCGAAGCCTGCAAAATCATATATTTCTTCTGATGTTGTGTCGCCACCGCCTTCACCGTCAGTTACCTCCTCGATGATGTAGCAGTTGCCTGCATCGGTTGTTGTCCAACTGTCTACTACAATACCTTCGGCCCAGTCTGTACCAGGTTCCTGAGTGTTCATTCCCAAATTACCCAAAAGGAGTTTCCAACGATAAGTGGTACCACCTGAAGGTGAGATGTTCAATGCGACAACTTTATTTGCATTGTATAATCCTGTGGCACCAACATATTTGCCGGCGCCTACACTGTAGAGGTAGTACTTGCCATTGTTGAGTTCAATTTTGAACTGCTGGTTAGGATCTTGCGGGTTGCGCTCTACTGTGCCTACATTTTTTCCGGTGCTTGCCGCAATCTTGGTCGGGCATTTTGGACTGTACATCAAGAATGCACGTTCGGAACGAATTGTGTAGAGTTTGTCGTTGCTCAACTGTGACAGGTCGGTCACAACTGCTGCCTGTGCCGAGAATGCAAGGCACAAGAAACTGATGAGCATCAAGTAAATCTTTTTCATAGATTCGTTTTTTTTAATGGTTAGTATAAATTAAAATTATCTCGTTTCTTGGTGTCTCTGTATCTAAATTATTGCTATTTGCGGCCTGTGCTGTTAAAAAAATGGTCATTGGCGTAAATGGCTTGCAAAGTGTCAGTTTAGACTAATTTACAATCTGTTCTATGTTAGCAAATATAATTGTTTTTGTTTTAAAATGTGTTATTTCTGTAATAAAAAGTCGTTCTTTATATGAATATTTTCTTTGTCGGCAGGACTGTACATTTTCTAAGGCTGTAGAACATAAACAAAGGGGTTCCCAGCTTGGGAACCCCTTTGTTTATGTTGTCCTTCGTTTTATTAGAAGTTTGGAGCGTCGACATCCCACCACAAGCGTGTGGCCTGCTCGTCGGGGCCACCGAGTGCGGGAACACCGCTGGCTTCAACCATACCAAGTGCGATGGGGTCTGATGGAACCCAAGGTATGCGACGTATCATCTCGCCCTCGTTGATGCTGCCATCGCCCTCGTCGGTGTTCAATACCGGGAACAGCTTTGGATATCCTGTACGGCGCAGCTCGGTCCAAGCCTCGCTCGACAACGGGAACAGAGCCAGGTATTTCTGGGTGATAATCTTCTCGAGCTTTATCTCGTTTTCGTCGCCCTCGTTCCATTTTACACCAATCTTTGTCAGGCTTGGCCAGTCAGGTCCTTCACCGAGCGGGTCAACGCTTGTGTACTCCTTTGCAGTTTCGAGCTGCAAATAATCGTTTACGTATGAGCTATACTGTGAACTGCCGGTAGGCTCTTCCATAAAAGCATTGCGTATACCGCGCTCGTAGAATGTCTGTGCATCGCCGTCCATCTTCCAACCGCGAATCGCACCTTCGGCACGCAACAGGTCAACCTCGGCCCACTTGATGAAGTACTTGGGGTTATTGCTGTTCTTGAGTATCTCGGTGTTTATTGATGAGTAGCAGAGATACTTGTTGGCGTCGTAGTCATACTGCCCGATACCGACAAGTGTACCTGCGCGGAGACCGCAAATGCGTGTGTTTGCCGGCATCTCCTCACCTGTTCTCTTGTTCTTGATAGCGTAGCTGTTGGGCAGGATGAAGTATTTTGTATATGGGTGGTCAAGGCTCATAAGAAGGCTCTCGAACGAAGCTGAGATCCT
>CALBKR010000382.1 GCA_937896105.1 uncultured Bacteroidales bacterium | reverse complement strand
GCTTTGCTCTGCTTGAAACTCTATGATGAGCCTGTACGCCGTTGGCTTGCAAGGAAATTCCTTAAGAAATAAGCCAAAACAGATATGTGATACACAAGCAGGCGCCCACGTGGGCGCCTGCTTGTGTTATTTATGATTAAATTAACTCTTTTCAGTAAAATTTTCCTTATCTTCGCGGCAAAATAGATAAAACGATGAAAATTGCACTTATAGGATACGGGAAGATGGGCAAGACAATTGAGAAAATTGCCCTTGAGAGAGGACACGAGATTGTGTCGATAATAGATGTTGATAACCGTGAAGATTTTGGCAGTGACGCCTTCAAGAGCGCCGATGTTGCCATTGAGTTCACAGCTCCCCACGTTGCATACGACAACTGCCTGCAGGCTATGGCGGCAGGCGTGAAGGTTGTCAGCGGCAGCACAGGCTGGTTCCAGCAGCACGAAGCGGAAATGCGCGACAAGTGCGAGAAAGAGGGCAAGACACTCTTTTGGAGCAGCAACTTCAGCCTCGGTGTGGCAATCTTCTCGGCTGTAAACAGCTATCTTGCAAAGATAATGTCGCGTTTCGATGGCTACGATGTGAAGATGGAGGAGACGCATCACATACATAAACTCGATGCTCCAAGCGGAACAGCCATAACCCTTGCCGAGGGCATAATCGCAAACATCGGTCGCAAGGATAAATGGGTGATGGGCGAACTGACAAAACCCGACGGCACGGTAACCCCGGCTCCGGCTGTTGCAGCCGCCAATGAGCTGCAGATAGATGCAGTGCGCCGTGGCGAGGTTCCCGGTATCCACTCCGTTACATACGACTCATTTGCCGATACTATAACCATCACCCACGATGCTCACAACCGCAGTGGCTTTGCTTTGGGCGCCGTGCTTGCTGCCGAGTATACGAACGGTCATAGTGGAATGTTGGGTATGAAAGATCTTTTCAACTTTTGATTTCTTTAGTATAAAACAAAGGATATGAGCAAACAGGATAATAGTCCATTGATAATAGACAAGGAATTTACACTCCGTGGAAAGACCTTCGCAGTAAAGTCTACCAAAAGGGATCTCATCAGGCTTGGCGTGATGCTTTTCATCTATCTGCTTTTCCTAATCTGGGTAAAAAGCTGGTTGGGCGTGCTGGTCATTCCCTTTATTGTGGATAACTACACTACACGCATCGTGCCTTGGAAGTGGTGGAAAAAGTGGCAGAACAAGACCGCCCGTAAGGTTATGAGCTGGGTCGACGCAATTGTTTTTGCACTGGTGGCTGTCTATTTCGTGCACCTCTATTTTTTTCAGAACTATGTGATACCGACTTCGTCGCTCGAGAAGACTCTGCTTGTAGGTGACTATCTCTTTGTCAGCAAGGTTAACTATGGCCCGCGCAAGCCGCAGACCCCTCTCAGTATGCCATTGACACAGCACACACTGCCTGTGTTCGGTTGCAAGAGCTACATCGATGCTATCCAGTGGGACTATGAGCGTGTAGGCGGTTTTGAGAGTGTCGACCGTGACGATATAGTTGTGTTCAACTACCCGGCAGGCGATGTGGCAACTACAAATCCTAATGTTATCGACCTTCATTCTATGTGTTATGGTATCGGACTCGAACTGAACAGGGATTTGCAGGGGGTTGATACCTTGTCTCCGGCATTGGCACGTCCTCTGTATGAGAAGATTTACAAAGATGGTTTCAATTATATCGCACGTAACCCCGGTGAGTTCGGCGAGGTAGTGCGTCGTCCTGTTGACCGTCGCGAAAACTATGTGAAACGCTGTGTGGGGCTTCCGGGCGAGCAGCTTGAGATAAGGGACAAGGTGATTTATATCAATGACAAGGCACTGCCATTCCCCAAGAATGTGCAGTTCAATTATAGAGTGGCCTTGACACGTTCACTGACAGAGGAGCAGCGTAACGATTATGGCATCAGTGTCGAGGATTTACAATCGTTGCAAGTAGTGCCTGCACGGCAATTGAACGATGCTTTACGTGCCGAGTTTGGCCTGAGTGCCGGTTATGTCGATACATTGCGCCATGCCAACAGGTCGTTGCTGATGGGTGAGTTGCCCTTGACAACAGCCAACTACAACCGTTTCAAGGCCGACAGGCGCCTGTGCAAGAGTATAAAGGTCGTAGAACAGGATTATACCCAGGGTATCTATCCGCTCAATGGCAACACCGGCTGGACAGTCGACAACTATGGTCCGGTGTGGATACCGAAGAGGGGTGGGAGTGTTGAACTGACCCTTGACAACATTGCCATCTATGAGCGTCCTATTGTGGCGTATGAGGGCAATAGCCTTGAAGTGAAGGATGGCAAGATATTCATCAATGGTAAGGAGAG
This sequence comes from uncultured Bacteroidales bacterium, assembly GCA_937896105.1. The sequence goes on along the minus strand of CALBKR010000382.1, from coordinate 5,085 downwards.
CGACAGCTACACCTTCAATATGGATTACTACTGGATGATGGGCGATAACCGTCACAACAGCGCCGACTCACGTTGTTGGGGCTTTGTGCCCGAGGATCACATTGTGGGCAGGGCACTATTTGTATGGCTCTCGCTCGACAAGGATCGCGGCTGGTTCGACGGCAAGATACGTTGGAACCGTATGTTCCGCAGTGTTGGCTCGTTCGACTGATTCTGTGATGAAGATAATAGCACACCCCTTATACCTTGCAGCCGTGCCTCTCTATGCACGGCTGTATGGCGTAGATGAGTTAGTGGTCGATGATGTCTCGCCGTTTGTGAAGCAGACATACCGCAACCGCACTGTCATAGCGGCCGAGAATGGCACGTTGCCGTTGACAATACCTGTTGTCCACAATGGAGAGAGAGTTGCTATGAGGGATGTCCGCATAAGCGAGCACGGCAATTGGCGTCACCGGCATTGGAATGCCATTGTCAGTGCCTATCGCAAGAGCCCCTTTTTCGATTATTATGCCGATGACTTCGCCCATTTCTATGAAGAGCGTGACGGTTTCCTGATGGATTTCAATCTGCGTCTGCACGCTACTGTGTGCGAGTTGCTGTCGCTTGAAAGAGAGGTAAAGTTCCTCTCCGATGAGGCTACCGATACGGCAACCGCCGACCTGCGTCACATAGCCGAGCCAAAGGCGCTGGATTCAGCCGGCGGTGTTGCACAGCAGCCCTATTATCAAGTTTTTGCACAACGCAACGGTTTCATCCCCTCGTTGAGCATAATCGACCTGCTGTTCAATATGGGTCCCGAGGGTCTTCTGGTTTTGCGCGACAGTGTGTTGTAAACAGCAAAGGAGGAAACCGCGGTTTCCTCCTTTGCTGTTTACTGCTGTTGCAGTGTTTTAGTTCACTACTTTCTTCATTTTCCCGTTGATGGATATTATGTATACCCCTTTGCCCGGGAGTGGATATCGTTTTGTTTCACATCCTTGTACCGTTTCCTCAATGATGTTTCCGTCTGTGGCATAAATTGCTATGCTTGCGACCTCACCGGTTTCAATAACTGCTGCACCGTTTTCAACATAACAAAGTTCCGTGTCGCCGGCCGTCTCTTCAATTCCTGTTGGCAACAGTGTAACCTCGCCGCGGCTTTCCTGTGTAAAATACCATACATCACACGCTTTGACGGTATAGTAGTGCTCGTATTTGCCGACATATACAACAGGTACTGTTACTGCAATTCCGGTATCCGAAGTGGAGCCATCAAAGACCCATTGGTTGTCGCTGCTCCTGTATACAGTAACATAGTATTCTGTAGCACCTTCTATCGGCTCCCAATTTATAGTGAAAGAGTTTTCTGTAATATTTGTCGGCTCTTTCAAGATTACCTGCATAAACTCAATTCTAGTCTCCTCTGAACCAATATTGTAGGATGTCCTGTATGTTCCGTCATACGCGCAGATTTCATATGTATAGAATCTGTCATTGGGGTCATAGCTTGTCAATTTGCTGATGTTATAATGCGTATTTCCTGTGATGTAAATATCCTTTGCAATATAATGGCGTTTGCTCTTGTACTCACCGGCTTCTTCATACCATTCTTCTTGGTATACACTCAAATAGTATCCCACTGCACCTGTTACCGGTTCCCAGTTGATTTTGAATGATGTGGTTGTAATGTCGGTGCACTCTTTCAGTTGTACAGTCTGGCTTGTAAACTCTGTTGTTGTGGTATATATGCACTTTTCCTGGCTGTACTCGGTTTCCATATCGCCCTTGTGTGCTTTTACTTTGAATGTGTATGGCGCGGATGGTGAAAGACCTTCAATCGTATATTGCGTAACGTTGCCTATATTCAAGTTCTCATATCCCGGAAGAGGTTCGCCCATATAATAGCCCTGTGCAGTCAGTGTGTAGTACTCTGCTTCGTCTACAGGCTGCCAGCTTATTGTAATTGAGTTGGGCGTTGCACTTGCATTGTCTATAACAACAGTCTGCTCGTGGAACTTTAGGAAACCGCTGAATTCTATCTCGAATTCGCCATATACCTGTGAACCATCGAGTGCGTATGCTCTAACTACCACCTTGCCGTTTTCCTTGTTGCCGGCAGGCATAATTCTGCCCGATTCATCTATTACAGCAATCTCCTTGCCGCTTTCAATAGTCCAGTTGACTCCCTGATAGGTAGCGTAGTATGGTGAAACTGCTGCGGTTAATGCCAATGCTTCGTCTTCACCGGCAATGAAGCTCTCCTTGCCGATGATATTGATGTCTTCGGCAAAGACAACGGTGAATGCATTCTCGGTTGAGGCGATATTCGAACGCGCTGTGTTATCGCTGCTTGCAGCACGTGTCGTGCCACGGCTCTCTTGTCTTTGGGGAATAACCATCTCAACAGCATAATATGGAGCATCGGCATTGTTGCTGCTATCGCTGTACGAATTCATATTACCCGAAACTTCGGCAATGGATTCAAGGCTCTCGGGTGTTGCTCCGCGTAATATGCGGTAACTCTCAACTGTGCAGCCTTCATATTTTGTCCAAGCAAGGTTCCACGATGTTCCAATGCCGCGGTTTATCATAACGTGCATGCTTTGGTGCGGTGTGCCCATTGCCGACTCTCCGTACGTTGTCACATAGCTCACTCTGTATCTCGCAGCTTGAATGTCGGGGGTTGAGGTTTCATCAATGTAGCTGCTTTGGCTTTTATCTATGCTTGCAATTAAAGTGTAGTCATCGATTAATGTGGTCTCCTTGTATATGTTTATTCCGGTAATCTCTTCGGGCAAATCCTGCGGAATATCCAATGCTATGCGAATCTTTCCATCCTGCACGGTGAGCAATGATATTTCCGGTGTCGTATGCATATCGCTCACCTCAACCGCTTTTTCGTATGTGGAGGTGTTGTAATCACTCTTAATGCTATGTCGTACGGTATATTTACCGGCTTTGTTGAACACTGCAACAGCACTTTCATTATTTATGACGGTAAATGAGGCTGCCCCGTTCTTGCCGAAGCTTGTAAACCTGCCGTCGTCACCGGCAATTTCCCACTCGCCATCCTTGGCATTCGCGGCCGGCACTTTGACAGTTGCTCCGCCAAGTACAACATCGGGTATCTCAAAAGAGATGTCCGGTTTTGCCTGAATATATATGTGGCATTTTTCATCTCCGGCTGTAATTGTCTTGTTGCCCTCGCTGTTCCACACAACGGTGTATTGTGTCCCTTCTTGACTTATTACCTCACCGCCATCCCAGTCTATGCTCTCTGCAATGTTGCTGTTGATACCGATAATGGTGCCGGCGCCAACTTCGCTTCTTGCAGGAGCTTCAATGTTTGTCGTTTCCTGTACGGTGAGCATATATAATTCGGAGAAGTCCGATTCAAGCATCTGCCCGTCGACAGCCTGCACCTGTATCTCATATTCTCCGGCAGGGATAGATGCAGTTGGTATGAAGAACCTGTTACCGCAGATAAGTTGCTTGTTTGACGGAACGTGTACACCGTTCTTGGTGCTGTTGCACGGCGAAATGATGTAGGCATTCTCTCCGCTCGCACCTTTGCGCTTTACACTAAGGTTGTACTTCATCCTTATCTGCGGTGTCTCCTTGTCGGTGGAGTGTGTCCACGATATGCTTATGCCTTTGTCGCTCTTTCCAACCGATATATTGGTTGGTGCAGCCGGGCGGCTGTTTTGTGTCTTTAACAGTAGGCTTTCTATTGCAATATCTCCTGTCGGTGTAACAAATGCTTCTTTTGCATCAAGGCTGTAGGTTTCTGCATTTGCTGTCTTTACAAACCTGTATGAGTGGTCGGAGAACAATAATGTTACTCCAATGTCATTGTTGACGCCGGCTTTCGAGAATATGAAATCCCTTGTTCCGTCGTTATTGATATCGAACAGATACTCGCCCTCTCTGGCTATGCTTGTTATGCCTTCAAAAACTGTTTCCGTTCCGTCGTCCCATAGGATGCGGAGCTTGTTTTCATCGTTCTGGCACAGTATGTCATATTTCCCGTTGTTGTCGTAATCATCAAATGCAAGCGTGTTGTTTGAATCGTATGAGAATATTGTGTCGCTGCGTGTGAAGGTGAAATCACCGTTGTTGGCATAGAGCACAAGATGGTGTAGTTTTGTATTCTTGTCATACTCATTCCTTGTAAAGTCTATCAAACCGTCGTTGTTATAGTCTTTATTGATGCTTCCACTAAAATTGGCTATCTGTGCAACCTCAGTGAATGAGGTGCATCCATAATTGCCCTTCAGGAGATATGTCGTGTACTCCCCTCCGTCCTGTAGTTCGGCTCTGTAACTATATATGTAATCCAAATTGCCGTCATTGTCAATGTCGCAGAATGTCGATAAACCTGAGCGCTGCCAATTGGACGGTACATTGACACCGCCTATGCCATTGTTGATGCTCATCATCTTGTCGCCTTCGTTAATAAGGGATGAAACGGTATAACCACCTCCGTAGAAACCGCTTTTGTCGGCTCCAAACCGGTCGCATTTTCCGTCTTTGTTAATATCAAAAGGCGTGCCATTAAATATTCCGCTATTGTTGTTGTACATCTTGTTTATGGGCGAGAAAGTGCCGTCGGCATTGCAGGTATAGAACTTTGTGTTCTTGGACTCGTAAAACTCCATATTGCCATCCTCGTCCATATCAAATGCACCTTGAGCCATTATAGGGTCGATGATGGCGGTGTTGCAAGGCTCTACGCCTATTGTCCTTGTGTACTCCATTGAGGTGTTCCCTTTTTCGTCGGTTACCTGCAAGGATATACGTTTTTCCCCGCTTTCATTGAAGAGAAGCTGCAGTCTCATTCCGTCATCTTCGGAGCCTATGATTTTACCGCCGTCGATGCTCCATTTCAATGTGTTTTGTGGGTCTACATTGTGGTGCAGTCTAATTACGCAGGTGTCTCCTATGCAAAAAGGTGTTCTATGTATCAAATCAAACGACACCGCGGGTTCTGCCTTTTCAAATATGGTCTCTTCGCTGAATTGCGAACCACGGTTGTTGGGGTCGATAGCCTGTACCGAAATATAGTATTTCCCGGCCGGCCAGCTGTTAGTGTTGAGCATGCGG
>CALBKR010000381.1 GCA_937896105.1 uncultured Bacteroidales bacterium | reverse complement strand
TACCAATTATAATGTCTACGTGGCTGTCCGCTAGAAACTGGGCCATATCTAATTGATAAGCTGTTGGAGTATGTGTATATTCTACTCCCCAGTGCATAGCTACTATTAGAACATCTACTTTATCACGAATGGCAGCAATTTCTTGTTTAACTACATCTTTGTATGCTTGATATTTAGTATCTGATTCAACAATATTTAAATCTAGATTTGTTGGCCAAACATTAACTAAATAATTATTAGCTACAGGCATTCCGTTAGTTCCATAAGTGTAATTTAACATAGCATACTTTATATTATTGATTTCAAGTACTTTGGTCTCTAGTGATTGTTTTTCTTCTTCAGAACTATAGCTTCCTACGGCATGAACGCCTTCTTGATTATTCCAATATTCACGAGATTTTAAGACAGCTGTTTTTCCTTTATCTACGGTATGATTGGTTGCTAAACTTACTAAATTGAATCCCGCATCAATCAATACGGAAATTTTATCTGCTATTAAGATTTTAGAGCCCTTCGGCGCGGAAAATCCACAACCCTTATTCGGTCTTTACGGTATGGAGATTGCGTCAATTCAGCCTGTTAGCAACGGAAAGCATCTTCGTCTTACAGTCCGCAAAAACGGATGCAGTATTTCTGCAATTCTCTTTTCTGCAACAGCAGAAGATTTTCCGTACGCTATAGGTGATAAGGTAGACCTTGCGGTAAAGCTTTCAGAAAATGAATATATGGGTAAAATTAAGGTCAATGTTCAGATAAGAGATATTAAGCTGAGTAGCTTCAGTGATGATATAGTTATTTCTGCAGAGCAGGATTATGAAAAATTCTGTCTTGGAGAAGAAATAGAAGAAAATATTACAGATGAAAATTTGAATTATCCCGTATAAACGCTATATTTGTAAAGTTAATTTATTAAATAAACAGTTATGAAAAATCTTTTTGTCGTCTTGATGGCAGTATGTGCGTTGGTTAGTTGCGGCGGTGACAGCAAGAGCACTGCTTCAACTTCGGTTCGGGCTGCAATAGAAAATATAGAAAATCCAGGCGATTTCCTTTTAGCAGTAGTAGCTATTCAAGACAGGTGCTCTGATAGAGTTGACAAGGCTAAAAATGCAGATGAAATCATCAGTGCTGTTGAGGAATTGGCGGCTAATATGGTTAAGATTCAAAGCAAGGTCTCAGGCTTGAATGTTTCTTCGACAAATATGGACTCGTATGAATCGGAGGGGCATAAATATGCTGCATCAACCGAAAGATTGCGTGTAACCCTTAATGAGAAAGGTAGTCGAGTTAAATTTACTCCTCAACAGGAAGAAAGATTTATTCAGGTGCTTCAAAATATGTACAATAGTGTGCCTCAATAATTATTGCAGTTTAGCGAATGAGAGTTAGTGATATTATAACACAATTAAAATCTAAGATTATGAAAAAATTATTTTTGGCCTTGATGGCAGTTTGCGTTATGGCAAGTTGCGGTGGTGATGGTGGCAGTGGTAAAAAATCACCGGTTGCAGTTGTTGACAATATGATTGCTGTAGCAACCACCTTTAAAGCAAATATCCAGAAGTCGTATGACACGGGTAATTCAGAGGCTTTTGTGCGCGCGTTTGAAAATTTTGTATCAGAAATGCTTGATATAAAAGAGAAATATCAAGATGTGATATCTAATATGACTGATGAAGAGAAAGAAAAGTGTATTCCTAAGCTTGATAATTTTGCCAATCTTATGGAAGAAATAGAATATTTATCGCGCCAAGCCGACTATAATCTTGAATTCAGCGATGAGCAGCAAACGAGGGTTTTAAAGGTTACTAATAAACTAGGGGATATGTAAAAGTGCAACCTTTAATTGAAAATGACGAAGCAGGACTATTATAATAAAATCATTAATATGCCGGTTGTGAAATGAAGTGAAGTTATATTATTAAAACAAATAATTATGAAAAAATTATTTATTGCTTTGATGGCAGTTTGCGTTATGGCAAGCTGCGGTGGAGACAAGAAGAATGGCGGTAACAACGCAAGTGACAACACAGGTAACAATACTGAGCAGAATGACAACGCAGGGCAGAATGATAATTCACAGGGTGTCCAGGCACAGGCCGGTGATGTAAAGACTCAGGGTGATGTGCTTATGGTGATGGCAGATGTTATGAACTCGGCTTCAGCTGAGTTGGATAGGGTAACTTCGGGTGATGAACTTGTAACGGCAATGGTTAAATTTGCAGCTAATGCAAAAGAGGTTGAAACAAAATATGCCGATATAATCAATCCTAATGAGGAAATTACTCAAGAAGAGGCTATGAAGAAGTATCCTGAGGCTTTTGAGGCTCTTGTTTCGGCTCAGGAGAAATTCTTTAATTCAATGATGGTTGCTGCCGAGAAATATGAACTTACTCCTGAGCAGGAGGAGAGAATCCAGGCTGCAATGGGTAATATGTAAGAATTAGGGATTGCCATGAAAAGATTATTCATTACCTTGATGGCAGTTTGCGTTATGGCAAGCTGCGGTGGAGACAAGAAGAATGGCGGTAACAACGCTGGTGATAACACAGGTAACAACACTGAGCAGAATGACAATGCAGGGCAGAATGATAATCCACAGGGTGTCCAGGCACAGGCCGGTGATGTAAAAACTCCGGGTGATTTGATTATGATGACCGTTGAAATGCTGAATACGACTTCCGATAATCTTGAGAATGCTAAAACTGCAGACCAGGTTATAGATGCATTGGATAAGCACGGTGACAATATGATTGCTTTCTATAAAAAATATGGTAAGCAACTTGAGGCTATCTTTGGGCAATACTCTGATGAGGAGATGATGGAGAAGTTTCCAACAGAATCTGCAGCTGTACAACCTGCTTTAGAGCGTTTCGGAAACATTATTCAGGAGGTTATGACTCTTGAATTTAATGATGAACAACAGGAGAGGCTTATGAAAGTAATGGAGAAAATGGAAGATGCCTCTTACTAATCCGCTCTCATACCAACAAAAAAAGTCAGCTATAAGCTGACTTTTTTTGTTGTCCTACCCGGATTCGAACCAGGACAAACAGAACCAAAACCTGTTGTGCTACCATTACACCATAGGACAATCCTTATGCGCCCTCTTTTGAAGAGCGATGCAAAGATAGTGCATTTGGGCGTAAATGCCAAATAAAATCATTGTTTTGTGTTGTAGTGGCTGTCGAGTGCCTTTCGCGTGCCAGTCAGTTATCTTCGCGTGGCATTGCCTGTTATGGCGTGAAACTGTTTACCGCAGCGATTATGTGCGATACATCTCCGTCACTCAATGCCGGGTTGCAAGGCAGGCTCAACTCCTCGTTGTGTATGCGCTCGGTGATAGGCAACTGCAGGTGCGAGTATTCGCGTAAAGCCTGTTGCCTGTGAGGTGGAATGGGGTAGTGGACGAGTGTCCCTATGCCTTCGTTCTTCAGGTGTTCCTGCAGAAGCGAACGCCACGGTGTCATCACTGCGAAGATGTGGTACACGTGGCTCTCTGCAACTGAAAGAGGCGGAAGTGTAACGTATGGGTTCCTTATTTCGTCAATGTAGCGCCCTGCAATTGCACGGCGTTTCTCGTTGTCGCTGTCAAGGTGTGGCAGTTTTGTGTTCAGAACGGCAGCCTGCAACTCATCGAGGCGGCTGTTGATACCTTTGTATTCGTTTATATATCGCTCCCTGGAACCATAGTTGGCTATGGCTCGGGCAACATCGGCCAGTGTGCCGTCATCAGTCGTTATCGCTCCACCGTCGCCAAGTGCACCCAAGTTCTTGCCGGGGTAAAAACTGAAGCCGGCCGCATCGCCAAGGCTTCCTGCACGCCTGCCATTATACTTGGCTCCGTGCGCCTGAGCAGCATCCTCGATAACCTTAAGCGAGTATCTCTTTGCAATTTCATTTATAGGCTCCATATCGGCAACAAGCCCATAGAGATGTACCGGCATTATGGCTCGTGTGCGCTCTGTGATGAGGCTCTCAATCCTTGTGGTGTCGATATTGCAGGTCGTGGCAAACGGCTCGCAAAGTACGGGTTTCAGCCCGGCCTCAATGATTGCCAGAATCGATGCGATAAAGGTGTTTGCCGGCACTATGACCTCGTCGCCAGGCTCCATTATGCCCATCTCGCGGTAGGCGCTGAGTATAACCCTGAGCGCGTCGAGCCCGTTTCCTGTGCCTATGCAGTATCTGCAACCGCAGTAGTCGGCAAATGCCTTCTCAAAGCGTGCGACCTGCTCACCGCGGATATACCATCCCGACTTTGCACACTCGGCCAGTGCCTGCGACAGCTGTGGCTCGTATGCGTTGTTTATATCCTTGTGGTCGCAGTATTTTATCATTCTTCTCTCTTTTTTAAATCCATTATATATGTGTCATATACAACAGCGCGTCCACCGAGTCTCTCCTTGTAGGCTATTAGTCCGCTGTTGAGGTAGCGCCCGCCCTCCTCTACCGATATGCCGAAATCGAAATACTCCTTGTCGGCGAAACAGTCTTTTATTATATGCTCATAAAGGTGGTCGAGCGCGCTCACGCGCCGTCCTTCGTCGGTTGTGGCACTGTATTGCATATGCACCACCTTGTCGGTCACGAAGAGCAGTGTGCCGCCAAGCAGCGTGCCGTCGTTGCCGGTGATGCAGAAGAGTCTTATGTTGTCGGGGAAGCGGCTCTTCAGCAACTCAATCTCAGTGATGCTGTGTACCGGGTTGACCCCATATTTGCTCTGGAGCCTGCTCTGTAGTATCTCCCAAAAAATATTCAGGTCGCCGTCTTCCACAATTTTAAGGCGGCTTTTCATTGCATCGGTGAGCTTGCGCCGGCCGCTTATCGGCAGTGGCGCTTTCAATGGTATTGCCGATGAAATCTTGCGTTCTGCAAGTGCCGCACCGTTGCGGAACAGGGCATATAAATCCTCCTCGCATGGGTAGCTGTGATAGATGTGCGGCGTGGGCTTGTAGATAAGCCTTGTGGCTTGCGTGTTTGACAGGATGTACTCCTTTATAGCCGAGAATATTCCGAGAACCTCTTCGGCTGTTACGCTGTCGGGTAGAAGCAAACCGCCGTATGTCAGCCCGTTATGCGAGCAGAAGTCTTCATTCTTTATGTGTGCCGGCAGCAGTACTATGGGGGCTCCGTCGCGGCAGATGATAAGTGAGTGGTCGGTAAAGCGGTCGGCGTGGTAGTCCATATACCCGCGCTTGTGCAGGAATGTGCCGTTGCGGCTTTCGTCGACAAGCCTGTCCCACAGCTCGG
>CALBKR010000380.1 GCA_937896105.1 uncultured Bacteroidales bacterium | reverse complement strand
CCTCTATCTTCAAAATCCTGTCACCGCTATTTATCAGGTCGTTGATGGTGTTGATTATGGGAAGACCAGCGCCCACATTCGTCTCGAAAAGGTACTTTATGTTGCGCTGGCGTGCAATCTGTTTCAGGCTGTTGTATGTGGCATAGTCGCCTGAAGCCGCAATCTTGTTGGCAGCCACCACGCTGATGTTGTGTGACAGCAGGTCGCCATATATCGCTGCTACCTCGCTGCTTGCAGTCCACGAATACCGAGTTAAAGATGTTCATCTCTATTATGTCGTCGCGCAGCTTGCTGATGCTGCTCGGTGTGCTCTCCTTGAGTGCACTCCTGTAATTTGCGGTGTCGAGGCCGTCGCGGTCGAAGATGGCGTTGCGGCTGTTGGCAATGCCCACTATATTCAGTTTCAGTCCGTGCTCCTTCTTCAGCTTCTCCTGCTGCGATGTAATCTGTTCGATGAGGCTGCCGCCAACAGTTCCAATGCCGCAGATAAAGAGGTTCAGCACCTTGTATTCCGAAAGGAAGAACGAGTCGTGTATGACATTGAGCGTTTTGCGCAGCAGGTCGGCCTTGATTACAAACGAGATGTTTGTCTCCTGTCCGCCTTGTGCACAGGCAATCACGTTGATGCCGTTGCGTCCCAGTGTCTGGAACAGCTTGCCTATGATGCCTGCATTCTGGCGCATATTCTCGCCCACAATGGCAACGGTGGAGAGTTCGCTTGTAGCGCGCACGCTCTCCATCAAGCCCATTGAAATCTCTCGTTCGAACTCCTTGTTCAGCACTTCACACGCCTTGTCGGCATCGATGTGGCGCAAGCCTATCGAGGTGCTGTTCTCCGACGAAGCCTGGGCAACGAGGAACACGCTGATTCCGGCATTCCCGAGTGCGCGGAATATGCGGTGGTTCACACCTACCACACCCACCATACCAAGTCCCTGCACTGTGAGCAGGTCGGTGTCGTTGATGCTCGATATACCCTTGATGAGCCTGCCCTCATCCTCGCTGTGGGCATCGATGATGGTTCCCTCTCCGTCGGGGTTGAAGGTGTTCTTTATCCTAATGGGGATGTTTGACTTGAATACCGGGTAGATGGTAGGGGGGTAGACAACCTTTGCACCGAAGTTGCAAAGCTCGGTAGCCTCAACATAGCTCAGGTGCTTTATGGTATATGCATTGTCGATTACGCGTGGGTCGGCTGTCATAAAGCCGTCCACATCCGTCCAAATCTCAAGGCAGTCGGCCTTCAGCGTTGCGGCTATTATGGCAGCTGTGTAGTCACTTCCGCCGCGTCCGAGGTTGGTTATCTCCTCGCTCTCCTTGTCCTGTGCAATGAAGCCCGGCACCACTGCAACCTGCTCTGTACAGCCGTCGAACATTTCGTGTATGAGTCTCTCCGTGGTGTCGTCGGCAAGGATGTATTTGTTGTGCTTTGTCTCGGTCTTTATGAACTTGCGTGCATTGAAACGCACGGCTCCGTCGATGAGTGCTGTGACAATGCGGCTCGATATCCTCTCGCCGTAGCTCACGATGGTAGCCTCCGACTTCGGGGTCATATTGTTGATGAGAGCAAGTCCCTGATAGATGTTGTTGAGTTCATTGAGCAACATATTCACCTCCTCCAACAGCGCGGCACGCCTTGTGTTGTCGGGGATAACAGCATCTATCAGCCCGTGGTGGCGTTCTACAATCTCCTGGAACTCGTTGTTGAATGCCGTGTCGCCATTGACAGCCAGGTTGGCTGTCTTTATCAGTTTGTCGGTAATGCCGCCAAGCGCCGACACTACAACTATCACGCGCTCCTTTGCGGCAGCGGCTTCTACAATGCTCTTCAGGTTCAATATGCTGTTTACGGAACCAACCGATGTTCCGCCGAATTTCATTACTTTCATCCTCTTGTTATGTGATGCAGTTTCTGGTTACACTGCAATGGGTTGCAAATTTAATTTTTTTGCGCTAAAACAGCAACATTTTGAAAAGCTCTTTTGGAATTACAGGCCGGATGTACCGATAATCTTGTGTCTTCACCGGCTTATCTCCGCGTGTCTGCAAAAAAGTGCAGATAACATATTGACAAAAGGCGAATAATGTGTATTTTTGCGGTAGCCAACGGCAGGGTTTTGCCTTTTTGCAGATGCTCCGGACGGCTTTCACATTCATATTAAATTCTGGAAAATGAAAGGTAATAGAAAACACTCCTTCAAGTCGTGGCTTCTTGCCACGCGTCCCTGGTCGTTCCCAGCATCGGCAATGCCGGTGTTGGTTACTATAGCCTATCTCAACTGGGCAGGCTACGGCGTCAGTTGGGTAATCGGCTTGTGGACAATCGTTAACATTGTACTCTTCCACGCTGCTGCAAATACCTGGAGCGACTATCGCGATTACAAGCGTGGCGTAGACAGGGAAGATGCCATCGGCGGTACATCGATAGTTAGCGGTGAGTTCCGCGCATCGGAGATAAAGCATCTCTCGCTGTGGCTGTTGGCTGCCGCTGTGGCTTCGGGTATAGCACTGTTGCTGTGCACAGGCTTGCCGGTGCTCTACTTCGGCCTTGCCGGCTGTGTACTCATACTGTTCTATCCCTGGCTCAAATATCACGCTTTGGGTGATGTCGACATCTTCCTCACCTATTCGGTGTTGCCTATCCTCGGGACATCCTATGTCGTTTCGGGCTACATACATCAAGAGGTGATGTGGCTGATGCTCCCCATCGGTCTTATAACAGTGGGCATCCTTCACATAAACAACTCGCGCGACATCGAGCAGGATGCCCGAGCCGGCATAAAGACTTTTGCGATGCTTATCGGCAAGCGCGTCTCGGCCTATGTATATGTTGCCGAGATGCTGTTGCCCTTTGTGTGCATATTGGTTGCTGCCATCTGCGGTGCAATGCCTTGGTGGGCACTTGTTGTGCTTGTTGCGCTTAAACCGGCTGTCGACAACTGCCGTGCAGCGATGAGGCTCCCGGCCGAGGGTATGGAAGCCGTGGCTGGCATTGATGAAAAGACGGCACAGCTGCAGCTTATGTTCAGCCTGCTGTTGACATTATCACTAATCTTGACGTCTCTGTTCTGATGCGCCGTCTTCTCTTTACAATTTTACTTGCAACAGTTCTGTGGACCGTGATGTTCAGCCCCTGGACTGCTCCACACGTGAATTTCTGGTGGATGATGACGGGCTCGGCCTGCACGCTGTCGCTGCTTGCCACGTTGTTTGCACCCGGGTGGTGGAAACGTGTCCGCCTGACACCTGCGAACATTCTCCTGGGTGTGGCTATTGCTGTTGCCTTATGGGGTGTCTTCTGGGTCGGTGACAAACTCTCGCAGCTGATGTTCGATTTTGCCCGTCCGCAGGTCGATACTATCTATGGAATGAAGGAGGGCGAGTCGCCCTGGCTGCTCACGGGGTTGATGCTCTTTCTCATTGGTCCTGCCGAGGAGATATTCTGGCGCGGATATGTGCAGCAGAAACTCTCCGAACGATGGAATGCCAACAAGGGACTGATAGTCACCACACTTATATATGCACTTGTGCACGCAGGCTCGTGCAACTTTATGCTGACAATGGCTGCGCTTGTGGCCGGTGCTGCCTGGGGAGTGCTCTACCGTTTCTTCCCCGAACGCTTCTCGGCGATTATAATCTCGCACGCCTTGTGGGATGTGGCGGTGTTTATTTGGTTCCCGATAATGTAAAGTTGTTTAAAAGGCACGATTTCGTCGTTACGCTTGCCAACAAAATCCTCATTTACGTTTAGTAAACTGCGGTTTTGTTTGGCTTCGCAAGCCTTGAACTCGTACCTTTTTAATCAACTTTGATAAATAGATGTTGGTTAGATGTGATTTGTCATATTGAGCGTAGCGAAATATCTCTGTATCCGCATTATGCAGAGAACCTTCATTTCATTCAGGATGACACACGCGTAACACAAAAGGTGTTTGGGATTTTTGTTAATTGCTTGATATTAAAATATGGCTAAAGATAAAACTATATTCTTGTGTAACGATTGCGGTTACGAATCGCCCAAATGGCAGGGCAAGTGCCCTGCCTGCGGTGCGTGGAACAGCTTTGTCGAGAGGGTAGTGCGTGGCACTCCTGCTGCCCGTGCCTCGTTTGCAGGCAACGAGAAGCCGCAGGCTGCACCAATGCTAATCGACGATGTTGCAGCCGATGAACTGCCACGCCTGGATATGAGGGATGGTGAGCTTAACCGCGTGCTTGGCGGTGGTCTTGTGCCCGGTTCGCTTGTGCTGCTTGGCGGTGAGCCCGGTATCGGAAAATCGACCCTCGTGTTGCAGACAATACTCGGTATGCCCGACCGCAAGGTCCTGTATGTGTCGGGCGAGGAGAGCGTGCAGCAGATAAAGCTGCGTGCCGACCGAATACCGCACAGCAAAGGCAACTGCCACATAGTGTGTGAGACATCGCTCGAGACAATATTCACACATATAAAGAATGTAATGCCAGAGCTGCTTGTCATCGATTCGATACAGACAATGTGCAGCGAGGCTGTCGACTCCTCGCCTGGCAGTATGTCGCAGGTGCGCGAGTGCACGGCGATGCTGCTGAAGTTCGCGAAGGAGAACAATGTCCCGGTGATACTTATCGGACATATTACCAAGGATGGTGCCATTGCCGGCCCCAAAATTCTCGAACACATAGTAGATGTTGTGATACAGTTCGAGGGCGACCAGCACTATCTTTACAGGGTGCTGCGCTCCATAAAGAACCGTTTCGGAAGCACAGCCGAGCTCGGTATATACGAGATGCGCCGCGAGGGGCTGCGACAGGTGACAAATCCGTCGGAACTGCTGCTCAGTGAGCGCCACAAGGGAATGAGCGGTGTTGCCATAGCATCGGCAATAGAGGGCGTGAGCCCCTTCCTCATAGAGGCGCAAGCGCTGGTGAGCACGGCTGCCTACGGCACGCCGCAACGCTCGGCGACAGGCTTCGATATCCGTCGTATGAATATGTTGCTTGCAGTGCTTGAGAAGCGCGTGGGTTTCAAGCTCGCGCAAAAGGATGTCTACCTGAACATTGCCGGCGGTCTGCGTGTCAACGACCCTGCAATAGACCTCTCGGTAATCAGCGCCATCCTTTCGAGCAATATGGATGTTGAGATAGAACCTACGATATGTATGGCAGGCGAGGTGGGGCTTTCGGGCGAGATACGCCCGGTGAACCGCATAGAGCAGCGCATTGCCGAGGCTGCAAAGCTCGGTTTCAAGCAGATAATAGTGCCGCGCAGCAACCTTAAGGGACTCGATACATCGCGCTTCGATATCGAGGTGCTGCCGGTAAACAAGGTTGAGGAGGCCTTTCGCTTGGTCTTCGGATAGCATTAAAACTGGAAAATGGTACACGAATTTCAGATAAGAGTGCAGCCGCACGAGGCTGCGAACGAGCAGTCGCTCGCACGTTACATAGCACGCGACAAGGGGCTCGAGGAGCGCACGATAAATGCAGTTCGTGTGTTGCGCCGCAGCATTGATGCACGCCAGCGCACGATATACATAAATCTTCTTGTAAGAGTCTTTGTCAACGAAATGCCGCGAGGTGATGAGTATGTTGCGCGTGAATACCCCAATGTCGAGGGTGGTCGCCCGGTGATAGTGGTAGGCGCAGGCCCGGCAGGCCTCTTTGCGGCACTTAAACTCATAGAGAACGGTCTACGCCCCATTGTAGTGGAGCGTGGCAAGGATGTGCGTACACGCAAGGTCGACCTTGCAAACATTTCACGCACACACACAGTAGACCCCGAATCGAACTACTGCTTCGGAGAGGGCGGTGCAGGTGCATACTCCGACGGCAAGCTCTACACACGCAGCAAGAAGCGCGGCAGCATAGAAGGTGTGCTGAATGTCTTCTGCCAGCACGGCGCAAGCCCTTCGATACTTGCCGATGCACATCCGCACATAGGTACCGACAAACTGCCGCGTGTCATAGAGAATATCCGTGGCACGATAGAGCGTTGCGGCGGTGAGGTGCGCTTCGGGACCAG
>CALBKR010000379.1 GCA_937896105.1 uncultured Bacteroidales bacterium | reverse complement strand
CCCTCGACACCATTCTCGCCGAACAGCCCCTCTGTGTTATGCTCGAACAGCACCTCAATCTTGGGGTTGCCGAGCGTACGGTCCTGCATAGCCTTTGAGGCACGCAAGAAGGGCTTGCGCACGATAAGATAGACCTTTGCCGCAAGCGAGGCAAGATAATTGGCCTCTTCGCAGGCAGTATCGCCACCGCCCACAACAGCCACAATCTTCTTGCGGTAGAAGAAGCCGTCACAGGTAGCGCAGGCACTCACACCCATACCCTGATACTTCACCTCATCGGGGAGACCAAGATACTTGGCAGCTGCACCTGTAGCCACAATAACAGTCTCGGCCTCGATAACTTTGCCGTCATCGAGCGTAACCTTGTAGGGTGCCGACTCGAAATCGACATCCACAACACTGCCCGGCAGGATATCCGCACCCACGTTGATAGCCTGCTGACGCATATTCTCCATCAGCTCGGGGCCTGTTATGCCTTGTGGAAAACCGGGGAAATTCTCAATCACTGTTGTCTGGGTGAGCTGGCCACCGGGCTGCATACCCTCGACAAGCACCGGCGAGAGGTTCGCACGCGAAGCATAAATAGCCGCGGTATATCCTGCAGGGCCGGAGCCGATAATCAAACATCTTGTACTGTTCATATTCATAAATCTTTATACATTTTATCTCATATCAATAATCTCGGTATCGGGGAAATCGGCCTCGGGACAGACAAAAGCGTCACTCCCCACTCCGCAATGCGGCGTGTAGCCATCGAGTTCCACCTCAATGCGCCCCTGAGAAGGCATATATATTGACATAGCCACAAGCCTGTCACTCTCCTTTGTTATAAACAGCTCGACACGCTCCACATCGGCCTCACTGTCAGCAGCCTGCAATTTCACGGCCACCCTGTCGCCTTTATCGGCCATAGACGCCTCGTAACCCTCGCGATAGTACTCCATAACATAGAGCGGAGAGAGGTTCTGCGCCTCGTCGGAGCTTGCTTCGGTAACATAAATCTCATTTATCTCACGCATATAACTCCACTGCGTGCTGCCGTCGCACCACACCTTCATAAACTCCATAAGCAGGGCATAGCGGTCGTTGTCAATAAAGATTACGCCCTTGTCGGCCTGCACAAGCCCGTTCTCATCGTCATATACCTTATATGTATAATCCATCTGCACCGGTGCAGCAGCCTTTATTCCGGCCACAACCTTGTCGAGCAGAGCATCGGCCTCGTTGTTGCCACCCTGCGCCAAGAGCGGCATCTGCAACATAGCAACAAGCAAAAACAGAATATATCTCATAATCCTATACTTTTTAAACAATTATTATTGCAACAACGATTTCAAGCGGAACTCGAGGTCGGTTTCATCAACACAGAGCACCTGACGCGGCTTGCTGCCCACCTGCTCGCCCACGATACCAGTCTTGCACAGCTGGTCCATAATGCGGCCTGCACGGTTGAAGCCGATTTCAAGGGTACGCTGTATGAGCGATGTCGAGCCTGTCTGCGACCGCACGACAAGGCGTGCCGCCTCGGCAAACAGCGGGTCGAGCTTATCCGAGGAGAGGTCGCTACGCATACCGCCATCACCGCCCATTTCGGCAGCCTCGTCGGGCTCGGGCAGTATATAAGCAGTCTGATACCCCTGCTGTTTTGCAATGTGTGCACACACGCGCTCAACCTCCTTCGTCTCAACCAAGGCACACTGCACACGCACGGGGTCGTTTCCGGCAAGGAAGAGCATATCGCCCCTGCCCTGCAGCTGATTGGCACCAGAACGGTCGAGAATTGTACGCGAATCGATAGCCGATATCACCCTGAACGCCATACGAGCCGGGAAGTTGGCCTTGATGGTACCGGTAATGATATTCGTTGTCGGGCGCTGTGTGGCAATAATCATATGTATACCCACGGCACGCGCCTTCTGCGCGATACGTGCGATAGGCTGTTCAACCTCACGGCCGGCTGTCATCATCAAGTCGCCATACTCGTCGATTATCACAACAATGTATGGCATAAAGCGATGCCCCTTTGTAGGCAACAGCTCCTTGTTCAGGTATTTCTCGTTATACTCCTTCACCGAGCGCACCGACGCAAGCTGCAACAGCTTATAGCGGTTATCCATCTCCACGCACAGCGACTTGAGCGTGCGCACTACCTTGTTCACATCGGTGATTATAGGCTCATCCTCGCCCTCCAGCTTCGCAAGGAAATGTTTCTCGAGCACGCTGTAGAGGCTAAGTTCCACCATCTTCGGGTCAACCATCACGAACTTCAGGTATGCAGGGTGCATCTTGTAGAGCAGCGATGTGATTATCGCGTTCAAGCCCACCGACTTACCCATACCGGTAGCACCGGCAACCAGCAGGTGAGGCATCTTCGCCATATCTACCATATACACCTCGTTCGAGATTGTCTTTCCAAGCGCAAGCGGCAGAGCCATATCAGTCTCCTTATATTTGCGGCTGTTGAGCAGCGACATCATAGGTACAATCTGTTTGTGGGCATTCGGCACCTCGATACCGATGGTACCCTTACCCGGTATCGGAGCCACGATGCGGATACACAACGCCGAAAGGCTCATTGCAATATCATCCTCGAGGTTTCTTATCTTTGAAATCCTGACACCTGGTGCAGGGGTTATCTCATAGAGCGTAATTGTAGGGCCTACAGTCGCCTTTATGGTGCTTATCTCAATGCCGAAGTTCTTGAGTGCAGTGACAATTTTGTTTGCATTCTCGTTCTGCTCATCCTTGTCGATAGAGTGCACACCCTGCTCATACTCATCGAGCAGGTCGAGTGTAGGCGGTTTGTAATAGCTCAGTTCATCCTTCGGAT
>CALBKR010000378.1 GCA_937896105.1 uncultured Bacteroidales bacterium | reverse complement strand
TTTTTTTGGTTACAAAATTAGTTATCAGCGAGTTATACATTGATATGCAAACTAACGCAGAACGATGAAACGTGACGACACAAAGAAAAACTTTACTGCATTATCGGGTAATGACTTGGCAACCGTTCTATTTCATTACCTTGCGTTTCTTTGCTAAATTGCCATCGTTACTATTTCTGAGGTTTTCTGTTTAATGCGTTATGGCTCAGTTCAAAACGCAGAAATTCACCTTTTTGCTCCGAGAACCGTAATTTTTCAAAAAAGAAGTACCCCTTTCGGTGAAGCGCACAGCGATTGGTCACGCGAAGCAAACTCTCACTCTTTTCAAAGAGGGATACCGATGCTTTTCTTTAATTACGGAAAAATTTCATTATTTTACTAAAATTGTCCTTTTAAAATGCTGAAAGTGTTAATTATAAATTGTACTTTTGTAAATTGCTAATTTAGGGATGATTTTGGAAATATGATTCTCGAATGAATAAGCGAATTTTGCGTTGTTGATAGTAACAAACAATATAATAAGATATATATGGAAAATAAGATTCAGGAATTGACCGAGAAAATCTATGCCGAGGGTGTAGAGAAGGGTAAGGCCGAGGCCGACCGCCTTGTTGCCGAAGCTAAGGAGAGTGCTGCCGAAATTGTGAAGAATGCGCAGGCCGAGGCCGATGCCATTGTGGCTGCAGCGCAAAGAAAGGCTGCAGAGCTCGATGCCAATACCCGTTCCGAGATTAAACTCTACGGCGCACAGGCTGTGGGCGCGTTGAAATCGGAGGTCGCTACGGTTGTTACCGACAGCATTGTAAAGGCTGCTGTGGGCGAGGCTCTTGCCGGTGACTCGGTGAAGGCGATGCTTGTGAAGATTGCCGAACGTTGGAGCTCCGACGAGGCTCTGGTGATTTCTACATCCGAGGCCGATGCTCTCAAGGCTTACTTTGCAAAGAATGCGAAGGCGTTGCTTGACAAGGGCGTAGAGATTAAGCAGGTCAATGGCTTGAAGACCTCCTTCTCCATTGCTCCGGCCGACGGCTCGTACAAGGTGAATTTCGGCGAGGGGGAGTTCGAGGCCTTCTTCAAGTCCTTCCTCCGTCCTCAGATGGTAGAACTGTTATTCTCTTAATCAATGGCAAACTACTATTGTCTGGTAGCGGGCTTGCCCGAAATTGCTTTCGATGGCAGCAAGGTCGCCTTTACGGTGGAGCGCTTCAGGGAAGAATTATACCCGATGCTCTCTGCGGCCGATAGGCGCTGCGTAGACCTGCTGTTCCTGTCGTTGGATAATGCGAATATCCTCAATATCCTAAGGAATGGTGAAGAGGCAGGCATCGATACGGCGGGCTGCTACACCAAAGAGGAGCTGCTGGATATAATATCTTCGGCAAAGGAGGGCGATACACCAAAGAAGGGCGTTCCTTCCTATATCTACCGCTTCTTCGACTATTACACAGCAAACGAAGGCAACGAGAACATTATATGGAACGATGTGATGAGCGCATACTACTATGACTATGCGACAAAGTGCTCAAACCGTTTCGTTGCCGGGTGGTTCACCTTCAACCGCAATGTGAACAATATTCTCGTGGCTTTTACAGCCCGAAAGTACAGGATGAACATTGCCGATGTTGTTGTGGGTGATGACGAGGTTGCCGAGTCGTTGCGCAACTCCAATGCACGCGACTTTGACCTTTCGGGTACACTCGAGTATTTCGAGGCTGTGCAGCGCTTGAGCGAGAACACTAAGCTGCAGGAGCGAGAGCACCAGCTCGATGAGATGCGTTGGCGTTGGCTCGACGACAACTCCGTATTCTGCTATTTCTCAGTGGAGCGCCTCTTTGTGTTCCTGCAGAAACTGGTGATTGTGGAGCGTTGGGCAGCGCTCGACCCCGAGAAGGGAATGGAACGCTACAACGCGATGATAGCGGAACTGAAATCGGGAATGGATGAGCATTCCTTTGAGTTGTAATAAATAATAATTTAAGATATGGCTACAAAAGGAAAAGTAACCGGTGTTATAGCAAATATGGTGCTACTGGCTGTTGACGGCCCTGTGGCGCAGAACGAGATTTGTTATATAAAGACCGGCGGCGACCGCTTGATGGCTGAGGTCATCAAAATCAACGGTGCCAAGG
>CALBKR010000377.1 GCA_937896105.1 uncultured Bacteroidales bacterium | reverse complement strand
CTCGGCCGGTGTCGTGGGTGCTACAGGCCACGGTGTTGCCGAGCAGTTCGGCTGCTACGGCCGCATCGACATCTTCACGGGTACACTCGGCAAGGCATTCGGCGGAGCTGTGGGCGGTTTCACCACAGGCCGCAAGGAGATAATAGATATGCTGCGTCAGCGTTCGCGTCCCTATCTCTTCTCCAACTCATTGCCGCCATCGGTGGTGGGTGCCTCAATCGAGGTGTTCAAGATGCTTGCCGAGAGCGACGCGCTGCACACCAAGCTGCAGAACAATGTGAACTATTTCCGCGACAGGATGTTGGCAGCTGGCTTCGACATCAAGCCTACACAGTCGGCTATCTGCGCGGTGATGCTCTATGATGCTCCGCTTTCGCAGGTCTTCGCGCAGAAGATGGCCGAGGAGGGCATCTTCGTCACAGGTTTCTACTATCCTGTTGTACCGAAGGGGCAGGCGCGTATCCGCGTACAGCTCTCTGCGGCTCACGAACAGGAGCACCTCGACAAGGCTATCAATGCCTTTATCAAGGTCGGTAAGGAGCTGGGAGTTATTAAGTAAGCATATAAAATAGACAAGGAACGGAACCCCGCGGGGTTCCGTTCCTTGTCTATTCAGTAATTATCTTTCTGCTCTTGTCGGGTTGTTAAGGAAATCCTCATATGACAGGCGTATGCCGTCTCTCAGTTCCGTCTTGTAGCGCCAGCCGAGTGCAGCGCTCTTCGATACATCGAGCAGTTTGCGCGGTGTTCCGTTGGGCTTGCTTGTGTCCCACTTTATCTCTCCGGTGTAGCCTACGACATCGGCAACCAGAGTGGTGAGTTCCTTTATAGAAATCTCCTTTCCGCTGCCGGCGTTGACTGTCTCGTTGCCGCTGTAGTTGTTCATCAGGAACACGCACAGGTCGGCAAGGTCATCGACATAAAGGAATTCGCGCATAGGCGTGCCGTCCCCCCAGCATACGACCTCTGCCGCTCCGTTCTCCTTTGCTTCGTGGAAACGGCGTATGAGCGCAGGTAACACGTGGCTGTGAGTGGGGTGGTAGTTGTCGTTGGGGCCATAGAGGTTGGTGGGCATAACGCTTATGTAGTCGGTGCCATACTGGCGGTTGAGGTACTCGCAGTATTTCAGTCCCGATATTTTCGCAAGCGCGTATGCCTCGTTGGTGGGTTCAAGTTCCGATGTCAGCAGGCAGTTCTCCTTCATTGGCTGTGGTGCCATACGTGGGTAGATGCACGACGAGCCAAGGAACTCCAGCTTCTTGCAACCGTTGCGCCAGGCGGCGTTGATGACATTCATCTCGAGCATCATGTTGTCGTACATAAAATCGGCAAGTGCCGTGTGGTTGGCGATGATGCCGCCCACTTTTGCTGCAGCAAGGAATACATATTCGGGCTTCTCGGCCGCAAAGAACTGCTCAACCTGCTCCTGGCGGCACAGGTCGAGCTCGCTGTGTGTGCGTGTGATGATGTTGGTATAGCCCTGGCGTTGCAGCTCGCGCACAATGGCCGAGCCAACCATACCGCGATGTCCTGCTACATATATCTTTGAATTCTTCTCCATCATAGTCGTAGTGCTTTTATTTCACGATACCACGTTCGAGATACTCGGCAAGGTTCATCCTTATCCTGTCGCCGGCCTTCTCTATTGCAACCTTTGCCATATCGGAGTCGACCATAATCTTTACAAGTTGCTCGAATGTGGTCTTCTGAGGGTTCCATCCGAGCTTCTTGCGTGCCTTTGACGGGTCGCCCCACAGGTTAACCACATCGGTCGGGCGGTAGAAATCGGGCGATACCTCTATGAGTACCTTGCCGGTGGACTTGTCGATACCCTTCTCGTCGGCGCCCTCTCCCTTGAACTCCAGTTCAATGCCTACGTGCTTGAATGCATAGTAGCAGAACTCGCGTACCGAGTGCTGCTCGCCTGTTGCAATTACGAAATCCTCGGGCTTGTCGTTCTGCAGCATCAGCCACATACACTCCACATAATCCTTGGCATATCCCCAGTCGCGCAATGATGATAGGTTGCCGAGGTAGAGCTTCTCCTGCTTGCCCTGTGCAATGCGTGCGGCTGCAAGTGTAATCTTGCGTGTGACGAATGTCTCGCCGCGGCGCTCGCTCTCGTGGTTGAAGAGGATACCCGAACAGCAGAACATATTGTATGCCTCGCGGTACTCCTTCACAATCCAATGACCATAGAGCTTTGCAACAGCGTAAGGGCTGTAAGGGTGGAACGGCGTGTTCTCGTTCTGCGGAACCTCCTCGACTTTGCCATACAGCTCCGATGTCGATGCCTGATATATGTGGCAAGTCTCGGCAAGGCCGCACAGGCGCACTGCTTCAAGCACTCGCAATACACCTGTAGCGTCTACATTAGCTGTGAACTCGGGCGAGTCGAAGCTCACCTGTACGTGGCTTTGTGCCGCAAGGTTGTATATCTCGTCGGGGCGCACCTTGCCGATAACCTGTATGAGGCTCATCGAGTCGCCGAGGTCGGCATAATGCAGGTGGAAATTCGGGTGTCCCTCGAGGTGTGCGATACGTTCGCGGTAGTCGACAGATGAGCGGCGTATTGTCCCGTGCACATCATATCCCTTCTCAAGCAAAAGTTCTGAAAGGAATGAACCGTCCTGGCCTGTTATTCCTGTTATAAGTGCTGTTTTCATCTCAAATGTATTTTGCAAATTTAGTAATATTAAAATGATATTCGATGTATTAACAAAAAAATCGTCATTTTGCTTTTTGCTGTGGTGTGTAAATCTTAGAAATATTATTTGTCATTTGTCGGCAATAAACTAATCGTGCTTATGGATAATGTCCGAATTTTATACTATATGATATTTTGTTTTGGCAATTGTATAAACTTTTGTTCATATTTATTATAATTAACAAAATTTAACAATTGGGGGGGGTAAAATATAACTTTTTGAAATATATTCGCGCTCCCTATTGGAGAATTATGCTTTGCGAATGGAACAATTTGTAAAACAAGCGTTTGTAAATAATTAATATAAAAATATATGAAAAAATTATCTGTCATGCTGCTTGTGGCGGCTATTTGTGCATTCTCTAATGTGAATGCACAAATCGGTTTAAAGTTACCGAAAGAGGAATTGTCTCTCTCGGATTTCTCTGCTGAAAATGTCTTTGGCAGGTTGTCTTGTTTTGCAAAAAATGTCAAGAATAAATCAAAGGCGAAGAGTGTGGCATCACGTTCTGCCGAGATTCCCTTTACCGAACGGCAACGTCTTCCCGAAGCGACGGAAAACACTAAATATTATTATATAAGGAATGTGAAGACCGGTGAATACTTGCAATACACCGGAATCAATTCGGCATTACGTACAGTTGAAGTACCCGACGAATCATGTATGTTCTTCTTTGAAAACAGGACCCTGTTGAGGACAGGTGATGGTATGTCCTTCTATAACCTAAAGTGTACTTCGAAAAATGAGTATGGCCGCAGGTACTATTTCTATGGTCCCGATGTAAATGCTTGGGCTGCAAGCGGCCTTGTCGATCTTGGAACGGCCAAGAGTTTCTATTTTCATGTATCAGAAGGAAACAACGGTTTTTATATATCAGACGAGAGTACTGACGGCCAAGGTAAAATATGGCGTTATGATCCTGAAACCGGGACAGTTGTTGTTGGAGAACTTGATGAGTATTGTTTCTGGCAGGCAGAAGCGTTACCCGTTGCTCCGTTGCCTAGTACCGCTCAGGATACTCTGTGGTATGTTATAAGAAATGTAGATAGCGGCAAGTATATACACTATGAAGGTGCAAACGTTTCTATGAGCACAGTTACATCGCCTGACAGCTGTTCTCTGTTTTTTGCTCTGCAGTCGGGCGACGGTGTTGAACTGCATAACTATACTGCCGGTCCATTGTTGTGCAATGGTACTGACCGATGGTCAAGAAACGGAAGTGTCTTCAAAATATTCGAGACCGGAACAGGCAGTAATCAATACTGGATATCGGCTTCGGGCGACATTGCCGCAAACGATATTTGGCTATCCGATAGTGAGACCGGCTTGCTGCAAACCGGAGCTTTTGGTGAGCGTTCGCTATGGGAATTTGAGCGTATTTCTAATTTTAGAGAGATATTCGGTTTTGCAAGTAACGGTAATGTGATTTCAGAACTGGAGACTTTGCTGCTTGGGTCTGTGGATAAACTTCAAACAGCGCAGAAACTGTCTATATATAAAACATATGCTATTGTGTATGGCGTGCTTCTTGGTGCTGCTTCCATTGACAAAGGGTATATAAACGGTGTGGGAGAACTTAATGCGGTAAGGAGCAATCATAAACGTATTACCGATTTTTTTACCTACATTAATTTTATTGATATAAACGAGGAGATAAGTATATATAATGTGGGTCATGTCGATCCCGAGACCGGCGACACAATAAATAATACTCTAGCTGCCAACTCCACATTGTTGACCATAAATAACAGCAAGAATGCCCATTCTAACGTATGGCAGATGTTCGTCGAATTGACAAACGGTAATCCAAAGATGCATCTGTACAACAATGCTGTAGGCAAGTACTTGGGTGTTCCATCCGACGAAGATGGTGATGGAGTTATTGAGGCAGAACTGACTCCAGAGATTGAGAAGGCCGGCAGTTGGCTGATAAACCCTCAGGAAATCAATTTCAGTTACGATTTGATGACAGACTTGTGGACTACTACACTCATAAGATCTGATGACACCGGTTTCGAGGATTGCTATCTGGTGTTGTCTGATCCGGATTCCAATGAAATTTCATTAGAGCGGTACGGTACAGATGATGATGCGAAGAAAGCTGTGGGAACCCTGTGGCGTTTCGACTTTGGAGATTCCAAGATTGAAGATGAATTCTACAGACATGCAGGCGAAGCGGCAATTCTGTATCCGCAACTTTTGCAAGGAATATATGGTCTTGTAAAGGATGGGTGTAGCCATTACAGTAGCAATAAGCCGGCATCAATCCCGGAGTCATCGACCTGCAACCTTGTCGATAATGACCATGCGACATTCTTTGCTACACAGAATGATGGCGATAGCGACAAACACTATCTGCAGGTTATGTTAGAAACTCCAGTCAGCGGTTTCCATTTCTATATGACACCTTATACGGCTGTTGCCGATTATGTACCGGTAAGCGTTTCTGTTGAGGGCAGTAATGATGGTACAATCTTTACACCTATTGCAACAGGCATAAATACATCGTCTATGTACGACAATATGTATTACCTTTCGGGTGTGATGAATGAAGGGGGTACAGCATACAAGTATTTGCGTTTTACAGTCGAGGAGACAAATACCGGTGTAGGCGAGCAGGAGTTCGCATTGTCCGAGTTCTATATCTTCCCGTCCAATAGCGATGTTGCAAATGCTTCTCAATTGCTAGATTCATTCTATTCGGCAAGTTATATGAGTGAGGATATCATGGAACCGGCCGTTGAGCTTGTAAAGCTAAAGGCAGAATATTATCTTGAACTTAACAAGGATAACCATGCCGATTTTCCACAGGCTGGTCAATATCCAACCGCGAAATACAATGCCTTGAGGGCTGCCTGTAATAATGTTGTGGCAAATGATACAGAGAGCGTAGATGCTCTACAAATCGCTTTGGATGATTTTCTCAACTCCCTCTCAACACCAATATACATATTGGCATCGGCATGGGAAGACGGATATTCTGCAGGTTGGGCTTTGAGCGCAAATTCCACATTTGACGATGTTGAAATAAAGGATGCCAATATCTGGGATATCCGTCAGTGGGTCATGCTTGACAGGATTGAGGATACAGCCACTTCCAACGATTACAAACTCACTCTTCTCAGCATTCCCGGTTTCGAAGCACCGGTACTGGTCGATGAGATAACAGGATGGAACACTCTCTACAGCAGCAAACTCCCTGCATATAACATATACACGGATTTTGAAGGGAATAACTCTTATCTCTCATTGAATGAAGGCAGATTGATGGAAATGTCGGCTTCACCGGCTACGACAACCGATAACAAGGCAACAGCATGGTATATTACCAATGCGGGTTATGTAGCAGATTATATACATATCAATAATCTCGAATTCATAGAAGGAATGGCTGCGTTCGGTATATACTTCAAAATGGCAGAGCGTTACAGAAACGGAGAACGTAATGGTATCTATGTGTATGAACCTGAAAATGGTCTCACACTGGATGGCTTTGAACACCTCTATTCAATGCTGAAGCCTTATTACTCTCTTGGTCCGGTTGCATTCTCACAGATGGTTGCGCGTGGTGAGATATCTGCAGATATGTTGCAGGAAATGATAGAGATTATGAATCAGTTGGTGAATCATTTCCCGAATTTCCACGAGAACAGTGCTACCGATGTCGTATATTACCGTCTGCGTGGTGCCTCATCGGGCAACTATGTGGTTTCCGATATGGAAAACGGTACATTGAAGATGGTGGATGTTGATGGTAATGTTGCACCGGATGTTGAATTTGCCACAATTTTCCATTCGACATTAACAAAGAATGCCGATTATGTCCAGGATGTCGTTTCTTATAACACCGGCCGATATATTATGGCTCTTGATGGTGTTGTTAAATATGATGCGATACCCAAGTCGGGTGAGGAGTCTGTAGTGCAAGGCGGTACAGTCGGTGTTTCTTCGAACGGTTCTCACGAGTGTGTGACCTTCAGGTTCGACGGCGGCAACTATCTGGTAGATGGTATCGATTGGGCATACTCCACAGCGGATGATGAAGCTGTTAACCGTGACTGGGTACTGGAGATTGTTGATGAGCTTCCGGTCAAGGTTACTGCTGCCGGTGTCGCTTCTTTCTATGCACCGGTAGAGTTGAGGATACCCGAGGGCGTTACTGCATATGTACTTTATGATGAGGCTGTGACAAGCACGAACAGCCACGTCGATATAAGTACCGGAAAGGCTTATGCGGCCAATGAAGATGTGTTCAACCTTAAGGCTTTATCCGGAGGTGTCATACCTGCAGGATTGCCTGTCCTGCTCAAGGCAGCCGCCGGGACATACCATTTTGGAGTAAACTATGAACGTACGCTTGTAAGTATGGACGATATAAAGGCAACCTATTGTTATGAAGACGAAATAACAAATCTTCTTGAGGGCACAGTTGTAGTAACCTACATTCCTGTGAGGGAGAATTTTACGCATTATATACTTGCAAACAAGAGTAAGGGGGTAGGTATGTACAAGGTGAAGACATATTCTTCATTGACAAGCAGTGATGGCATTGTGACCGGGTTCGAGGCCGGTAAAGAGAGTTTCCAGAACAATGGACATCGTGCGTGGTTGCCAATGCCGAATGCGATGTCACTTAGTGCTGCATCATATCAATTTGCCATAGAGAATAGAGAAAATGATGAATCTACGGGCATTGTCGAGAGCATGCGCGATGATACTCATCACGAGGATATGATTTTCGATCTTCAGGGTCGCCGTTTGGAAATGATTACTGTACGGGGTATATACATAATCAACGGAAGACGTGTATTGGTTAAATGATAATAGCTATGTATATGAAAATAGATAAGAATAAAAAGAAGTATATATCTCCTCTGGTCAGCCAATTGGCGATAGCACCTCAGATTCTGCTAGTTGTTTCCGGTGTTTTAAATGGAGGTGATGATTATGCCGAAGGTGACGGCAGTGACCAGCTAAGCAATGAGCACCGTGGCTCTTGGGATGGCATTTGGGACTACATGGAATGAAATAGAAGAGAGTAACTGATTTGGTTATACAAATGATGGTGGCTCAAAATTAATTTTTTTAGGTATTACACCCCCGCTAGAATATTCTAACGGGGGTGTTCGCTTTGTGTATATCACTTTTGGGCCACCATCATTTGTTCAATATAATAGCTCTTGGCTCACAATCTTGTTTTATTGACTATAATTTCAAACGTGCTTGCCGGCAGGTCTGCTTCGTTCACAAGGTTGGCATCGGTGTAGGGCTTCCAGGCATAGCGCACACGGTGTGCCTTTGAATCTATTATTATGCGGTTGCCATCAATCTTAGCCTGCTTCTCAAAGTCAACGGGAGCAAAGCTGCCTGTCTCTCCGGCAATCTCCACGCCGCGCAGAGGCTTGCCGTCGCTTGTTGTCAGTGTCGTGGCATCGTCGAACTCGATGACTGTCCTGCCATCCACTATCCTTGCGCTCATTGGGGTAGGGCCGTGCTGTGCAATGTGTGTCATACCATAGTACTGGTTAAGCGCAAGGCGTGCAAGGCGTTCGCCTATGGGTGCCTTCTCCTTTGGGTGTACATCCCAAGGGTCGCCCTTGTCGCTCGACACTGCAAAATCACAGTATGGTATTTTTGCGGCAATTCCACGCTGTGAGTCGCGGAAGTGTGGCCATGACGGGCGGTTGATGCCCGACAGCTGAACAAAGT
>CALBKR010000376.1 GCA_937896105.1 uncultured Bacteroidales bacterium | reverse complement strand
TCCCTGTTGCTATTGTTATTTTACTTTTAGTTATAGTAATGGGTATAGTTTTTGATATGATATCTATGGCAGTTACAGTTGCAGAGGAAAAAGACTTCCATGCAAAAGCAAGTAGAAAGCTTGATGGTGCTAAAACATCAATTAAATTAATACGTAATGCTCCTAAAGTATCAAGTATATGTGCCGACGTTATAGGTGATGTATGCGGTATACTTAGTGGTGGTATTGGTACAATAGTGGCTATGAAAATAACTTCATTTTATAACCTAGATTTTGACTTACAGGTTATAATAAGTGCCATAGTTGCTGCACTTACAATTGGTGGTAAAGCTAACTTCAAAGTTACAGCACAAAAATATAGTACAGAAATAGTAGATAAGTTTACTGGAATTTTAAACCTATTTACTGTTAAGAAGAATAAAAAGACAGTTAAGAAACAATAAATCAAACAAAAAAGCTATTAGAAATTAACTCTAATAGCTCTTTTTTATTTATCTCATATTTACAAAATATCTTATAAAATAATTTATATATTCTAAAATTTCAAGATTTTCTGTAGCAATTTCTTCATCGACATATATTTTATTACTACCTTTAAACTCTAAAAATTTATCATATTCAAGTGTAACATATAAAATATTATCATAAACAGAAAAACTGATTACATTGTCTAATTTTCTATTTATTTCAGATATTCTAGCAAGAACACCTGGGGATAATACTCTTTTTAAAGATACAGGCTCCATAGAAAAAACATCATAATTCATATCAAATTCTAAATTATTCATTTTCTCCTCCTCTAAAATAATTATTTTACTATTTCAAAAAAAAATATTAATTTTGTGGCGGAATAGAGAGAAGGTAATCCCTTCTCCCTATTTGTTGTTATATAAAAAGGCGTTTCAGGAGTGAATGCCTTGATTTTTTTGAGTATTAATTTAAAGATGAAGAAGAATTTATTGCTTCCCGATTATCTTTTCGAGATTAGCTGGGAGGTTTGTAACAAGGTGGGTGGCATATATACAGTGGTATCTACAAAAGCCCGCACCATTTCTGAGATAGAGGGTCTGAATGCAATTTACATAGGCCCCGATTTGTGGAAGGAGAAGGAGAACCCTCTCTTTACCGAGGACAAGCGCCTGTGGAACTCTTGGCGCAAGAAGATAAACAGCGATAAACTTACAGTGCGTTGCGGTTACTGGGAAATACCCGGCCGCCCCAAAGTGATACTTGTCGACTACACCGGTTATATGGACGACAAGGATGCTATATACGGCGAGTTGTGGAACGACTTCGGTGTCGACTCGCTTCACGGCTATGGCGACTACGACGACTCTATGATATTCGGCCACGCTGTCGGCAGGGTTATCGAGAGTTTCTATAATGCAAACATCAAGGCAGGCAGCAATGTTGTTGTTCAGGCTCACGAGTGGCAGAGTGGTGGTGCAGCGTTGTACCTCAAGAAGAACCTCCCTGCAGTGGGAACAATATTCACAACCCACGCAACAAGCATAGGCCGCTCTATCGCATCCAACGGCAAGCCACTTTATGACTATTTCGATGGTTACAACGGTGACCAGATGGCCGAGGAACTTAACGTGCAGTCGAAGCAGTCGGTCGAGAAGAATACCGCGCTGAACGTCGACTGTTTTACAACAGTGAGCGAACTCACGGCACGTGAGTGCAAGCAGCTTGTAGGCCGCGAGTGCGATGTTATTCTCGAGAATGGCTTCGAGAAGGATTTTGTTCCCGTAGGCAAGGATTTCACAGCCAAGAGAAAGGCTGCACGCAAGGCGCGTCTGCGTGTCGCATCGGCACTCACAGGCGACAGTATTTCCGACGATGCCCTAATTATTGGCATCGGTGGCCGTATGGAGATGCGCAACAAGGGTATAGATATGTTCCTTGAGTCGATGGCTCGCCTCAATGCAAGCAATGAACTCGACCGTGATGTGGTTGCCTTTATCGATGTGCCGGCCTGGTCGGGCGATGCACGCGAGGATTTGGTGAAGCGTCTTGCCAGTGACAAGAACAGTTGGGATACACCGCTTCCGAACCCTTATCTCACACACAACCTCAACAACTTCTACAACGATGCCATAGCCTGCAGCATACGCGGTCTCTGCCTTGACAACCGCGCCGGCAAGAACCGTGTCAAGGTTATATATGTCCCCTGCTATCTCAAAGGTAACGACGGCATCTTCGATATGGAATACTACGATGTGTTAATAGGTAACGACCTGAGCATCTATCCCTCGTACTACGAACCTTGGGGCTACACTCCGCTTGAGAGTGCGGCATTCCACATTCCCACCATCACCACCAACCTCACAGGCTTCGGCCTTTGGGTGAACGCTGTGCTTGGCCGCAGGGGTGAATTGCTTGATGGTGTAGAGGTTATATGCCGTAACGACAGCAACTATTTCGATGCAGCCGAGGTTATTACAAAAACTATTTGTATCTTTGCAAAACTTTCCGAAAAAGAGGTTTCGGAGTGCCGCAAAAAAGTTGCAAAACTTGCCGAAAAGGCCTTGTGGAAGCATTTTATAAAGAACTACCTCAACGCCTACGATTTTGCGCTCAATGCAGCAAAGAAGAGAAACTGAAAAAGAAATATTCATTTAATAGAAACAATATGATTGCAATTAGTAACACAAACCAACCAAGTTGGAAAACTGTTAATGTTAAATCTTACATCCCCGAGTCGCTCAAGCCGCTCGAGGAGTTGTCACGTAACCTCTGGTGGGTATGGAACGAGGAGGCAAAAGAACTCTTCAATATGCTCGATGCCGACCTTTACAAGGCTTGTGGCGGTAACCCTGTGCTCTTGCTCGAGAAACTGGGTGTAGAGAAACTCGATGAACTCTCAAAAGACAAGGCAGTTCTCGACAAACTCGCCGATGTATATGCCGAGTTCCGCAAATATATGGATGTGAAGCCAAACGCAGAGCGTCCTTCTGTTGCATATTTCTGTATGGAGTACGGTTTGACAAGCGTTCTCAAGATCTACTCAGGCGGTCTCGGTATCCTTGCCGGCGACTACCTCAAGGAGGCTTCGGACTCAAACGTAGATATGTAGGTTTCCTCTATCGTTACGGTTACTTCAGCCAGTCGCTCTCAATGGACGGTTCGCAGATTGCCAACTACGATGCACAGAACTTCAACCAGCTTCCAATCGAGCGCGTATATGAGGAGGATGGCGTTACACCTCTTGTAATTCACGTTCCTTATATCGATTACTATGTACACGCAAATGTGTGGAGAGCAAACGTGGGTCGTGTGCCCCTCTACCTGCTCGACACTGATTTCGATATGAACAGCGAGTTCGACAAGCCTATCACTCACAAGCTCTACGGCGGTGACTGGGAGAACCGTCTGAAGCAGGAGATACTGCTCGGTATCGGCGGTATGATTGCTCTCGGGAAAATGGGGGTCAAGAAGGATATCTATCACTGCAACGAGGGTCACGCAGCACTCTGCAACCTCTATCGTCTGACACAGTACATCAAGAGCGGTTACACATACGAGGAGGCACTCGAAATCGTTCGCGCAAGCAGCCTTTACACTGTTCACACACCTGTTCCTGCAGGTCACGACTACTTTGACGAGGCTCTCTTCGGCAAGTATATGAGAGGTTATGCAAGCCAGCTCAACATCACTTGGGACGACCTTATGAACCTTGGCCGCATCAACGCCGGTGACAAGAACGAGCGTTTCTGTATGTCTACTTTCGCTTGCAATACCTGCCAGGAGATCAACGGTGTGAGCCGTCTGCACGGTAAGGTGTCAAAATCAATGTTCGCCGGTATCTGGAAGGGATATTTCCCATCAGAGAACCACGTAGGCTATGTTACCAACGGTGTTCACTACCCAACTTGGGTGGCACCC
Organism: uncultured Bacteroidales bacterium; assembly: GCA_937896105.1. The sequence goes on along the minus strand of CALBKR010000376.1, from coordinate 166 downwards.
GAGTGGGATGCACTCTATCGCAAGAACTTCGACCCGAGCTTTATCAGCGACCAGTCGAACGAGGATATCTGGCACGCTATCGACAAAATTTCGAACGAGACAATATGGAATACACGCGTTGCACGCAAGAAGATGCTTATCAACTACATCAAGAAGGCGTTCAGCG
>CALBKR010000375.1 GCA_937896105.1 uncultured Bacteroidales bacterium | reverse complement strand
TTTACATATGTGAACGCTCCACGGCTGCCGCTTTTGGCAAAATCGTTGCTCACCCGCGCGTCGAAACCCATACCGCAAGAGCAAAAGAACGGATGTCCGTTTAATTTACCATAGTCAATAACTGTAGGCCGGGCTGTATTCAGGAATTCGATTGATTTCTTTATATCCATAGGAATTCCCAAGTGACGGGCAAAGCCGTTGCCCGAACCGCAAGGTATAACGCCCAATGCCGTGTTTGAATGTACAAGCCCGCGACCCGTCTCGTTGAGCGTGCCGTCGCCGCCCACAGCAACCGCAACATCTACACCGCGAGCCGCTGCATCCTTGGCCAGTTCATAGGCGTGGCCTGCATACTGGGTATAGATAACCTTGACATCATACCTATTGTGGTCGATATAACGCTCAATCATCTGAGGCACCCTTTTTTTATTGCTGACACCCGATTTGGGATTCACAAAGAATTCAATTGTCTGTTTTTTGCTATGTGCGGACATCTTATATGTGTTTCTTGCTTATTTTCCGCGAAATTACATTATTCCAACGAATTACAAAAGCATTTCTCCCCTAAAATTCAACACAGGCGTTTGAACTCACGAATTGTATAATATATATTTAAATATAATTATAGATAAAAGCTTTCAGCCTTGAAGAATTTGTAGTATCTTCGCGTGATGTAATGAAATGTGGAGTAATAAGAACTCCTATTTGAGGTATAAATAACATTTAGAGATAATGGCGAAAAAGAAAGATAAGGACATTCTATCGATATTGGATGAGCTTCTCCCCGAGGAGGATGGTGCAAGCAACAGCACATTCTCATTCATAGCAGAGATAAAAGAGGGGCAGGAGGCAATGTTCAACCCCAACATACCAAGCGAGATGCCGGTGCTGCCTTTGAGGAATATGTTGCTGTTCCCCACCACCGTGCTTCCCATTTCGGTAGGACGCGAGTCGTCGTTGAAGTTGATAAATGATGTGAAGAAGAGTGAGGGTTTTATGGCAATAATGTGCCAGAAGGAGCCCACCACGGAGACGCCAAAGCTCGAGGAGCTCTACCCGTACGGAACGGTCGCGAAAATTGTAAAGGTTTTCGAGATGCCCGACAAATCGACAACAGTGCTGTTGCAGGGATATCAGAAGATTAAGCTCGAACAGCTGACACGCACCAAGCCATACCATATGGGTATAGTATCATCGGCACCAGACACACCCGATGTAAAAGACAATGAGTTCAAACTGCTCATACAGAACTGCCGCAAGACTGCTACAAAGATATTCAAGGCCAACGGTACAAACCCTGATGTCATCTATGCAATGAAGAGCCTGCACAGCGACTACAGCCTGATAAGTTTCCTGTGCGCAAACTCCAAGGCATCACTGACCGAGAAGATATCGTTGCTCGAGGAGACCTCTCTGAAGGAGCGTGCATACCACCTTCTCTCCATCCTCAACCACGAGAAGGTGCTTGTGGACATACAGAACCACATACACGAAAAGACACAAAGAGAGATTGACCAGCAGCAGAAGGAGTACTACCTGCAGCAGCAACTGAAGAACATTCAGGAGGAGCTTGGCGGCAACCCGCAAGACCAGGATGTTGCCGAGTTGCGCGAGAAAGGCAGCAAGAAACACTGGAGCAAGGATGTAGAGGAGATTTTCAACAAGGAGGTAGCGAAGCTGGAGCGCATAAACCCGCAGACCCCCGACTACCACGTGCAGTTGAACTATCTGCAACTCTTCACCAGCCTGCCTTGGGGCGAGTTTTCCAAGGACAACCTCGATATCAGCAATGCCAAGAAGGTACTCGACCACGACCACTATGGACTTGAGAAGGTAAAGGAGAGAATCCTCGAGCACCTTGCCGTGATAAAGATGCGTGGCGACCTCAAAGCCCCCATCATCTGCCTCTATGGCCCTCCGGGGGTGGGAAAGACATCGCTTGGCAAGTCGATAGCAGAGGCTCTGAAGCGCAAGTATGTGAGAATGTCGCTTGGCGGCATACACGACGAGTCGGAAATACGCGGACACCGCAAGACATACGTGGGTGCTATGCCGGGACGCATACTAAAGAACCTGGTAAAGGCCGGCACGG
>CALBKR010000374.1 GCA_937896105.1 uncultured Bacteroidales bacterium | reverse complement strand
GATGAAGGGTAGGTATACGTTTGTGGTGACGGTGCTCGACCGTATGCAGAACGAGTCGAAGGGGGTGAAATGCAAAGTCAAATTGTAAAGGATGGAGCAACTTGAGATTTTTGAGGTGTGCGAGGCTTCGGCTTCGTATGTCGAGCCGGTGAACAGGCTGCTTGCACAGCTGTCATCGTCGGGGCATTGCATAACCTTGGAACAGCTTCAGACATTGGCCGATAGTCCGGCATCGCATCTTTTCCTGGCAAAGAGCGGTGGCGAAATCGTGGCAATGCTCACGCTCGGTGAATATCTTGCACCGACAGGCCGCAAGATGTGGATAGAGGATGTTGTGGTGGATAAGGCTGCCCGCGGACGCTCGATTGGCAGGGCTATGGTGGAGTTTGCGATTGCCTATGCCCGTGGCTTGGGGAGCGGAGTGCTTATGTTGACATCGCGCCCGTCGCGTGTAGCAGCGAATGCCCTGTACCGCTCCTGTGATTTTGAACCTAAAGAGACGAATGTCTACAAGATGAATATCATATAACAGAAAAGGCCTCCACGCGTTGGAGGCCTTTTCTGTTATGTTAAATGCCTTTTGAAACTTGCTTCAGTTTGTTGAGGAGAGTCAATTGTGCTCTGTACTTAGCCATTGCAATGGTACACTGCACGCGTTTGGGATTCATTTCACTCAATGGCTTGCTGTGCTTTATGAAATTCCATAGTACAGGTGCTGCTTCAAGTGTGCTCTTGTCGTCGATGATAAGCATACGGAGCACAGCTTGGTCGCGCTGGTTAAGTTCCTCGAATGCTTCCAATACAGGGATTCTTTCAATATCTTCCTCCTCCTCGTCATCTATAAGTACGGGCAAGTTTTCGTATGCCTCATTTGATGATGTTATGATGAAACGCTCCTGCATTTTTATTTCGGCATTTCTCTTACGGAGAAAATAGTTTGTGGTGCAGTAGGCAAGATAGGTGTAAAGGGATGCACCGTTCTTGTTCTGCCACTTGCGTAGAATTGCCCAGTCGTCATTAGAGAGAAACTCATAGAACTCGCCCCATAGAAGGTTCTCGTTGTCACAATTGTAGATGTTCGATGATATGTACTTGAGGAATTGGTGACATTTCTTTGTGAAGAAATAGCTGTGCAATTTTTCCTCAACAGGGGTTGCCGTCAACCGGTCTATGAGTTCCTGGTCACTCAACTGTGAATATTTTTCAAAGCCGTATCGCATTGTTACTTGATGAAAAGGACATCGTATGGGTTATATACATCCGATATTGCGGTGTACTTGAGTTTTGAATCGATGTCACCTTCGAGGTAGAAGGTGTTATGTACACTGGTGGTGCTGAATGACTCCTTGTCGAAATTGATGCGACCGCTCTGGGTCTCTTCTGTAAGGACATACGGGGTACACCTGCCGATATATCCCATCGATGCAAATATGCTCGGGAAACTTTTCTGGATAAATGGTAGCGGGTCTGTGCCGGAGTACGTGTACAGTTTCTCTGTGTCGTACTTGTATGTGTAGCTTGTCGATTCAATGCTTCCATCAGTGTAGTTTTCTTTCAGTACTGTCGCACCATTGAGCTGGTACACATTCCAATCATATGTGTATGTTATCTTGCAGTCATCGTCCTGATAGATGCTTGATACGCAGTAGCTGCCGTCGTATGTGAACGTTCTCTCGCTTGTCTTCATAACAGGCTCTGCCGCTCCCTCATCGAAATGGGCGATTGTGGTAGAAATCTTATTTATATAACCGCTGTTGTTAAGGGTTATGGTTTCCCACAATGTCTGCCGGTAATTCTCTTTTATGCTGTTGTCGGCCTTTGAATACTCGAGCTCTGTGCGGGTTGATATGATATCTTTGCCCAAATGGTCGGTGTAATAGAAAATCTTGCAGTTACTCTTTTCGGACTGTGAGAAACTGCTGTTTATGTCATAATTGTAGTCGTAACTTACAATGCGGTTAAGGCTGTCTCTGCTGATATTTGTCCAGCTCTCGCTTATGGCGACGCTGGGTGTCTCCTTCTTTATTATTATTGATGTTGGCAACAGTTCGCCTGTCTTTGCTTCGTCGAAGGGGTTGTAGCCTGCTTCGTTCTCGCTATCGCACGATATAACGGCAAAAGAGGCTAGCAAGACTGTTGCTGCTTTGGAAAAGAATTTGTTCATAATTAATTCGCTTTAGTAGTTTTACGTTTGCAGGATGATATTCCTGCATCAATAATGCAAAAATAGAAAAAGTCTATGAAAAACATACATATTTTTCTAAAAATAAAGATTTTTTGAAATTTGTGGCAATATAAAGTCTCGGGCTGTTCACTGGTTTGTGTAGAAGTCAAATGCTTCGAATATCTCTTTTTTATCGCAATGATGCGTGATATTCTCCCCGTTGGCGTCGATTAGGCTTGTCTTTGAGAGGTGCTCCTCGCTCATTCTTGAATATATTGCATCATAAGCCTTGCAGTTGAAGGAGAAACGGCTGCTGCAATCCTTTGCATTGTGGACGAAGGTGTGCAATTCTGCTGTCGGGAACCCTGCGAGTATGGCCGACAGGAAGAGTGCGCATATATATCCGGCAACAACCGCATCATTATGCTTCAACTGCCCGAAATCGGTAAAGGCGCTTATGAAGGGTTCGCCGAATCCCGGTGGAACGGAATATCCTGTTGTCCCTTTGAAAATCTTGTCTATCTCCTGCTTTTCCATACGGTTGTTCTTGGTTGCAAAAATAGTGAAAATGTGTTTCGATGCAAAAAATCAGATGTTTATGTTGTTTTTATTTCATTTTATGGATAAAAGTAAATAATTTTAAACTTTTTATGGAAGATTGAGTCAAAAACAAGTGTGTTAAAGTGAAAATATAAATATATTAATTTTGGATACGGAAGTTTATTCTAATACAGGGGGGCAATCATCTAAGTCTAGTAATGTAGGCTCAATTGCTTCATTTACATCAACTGGTAAGAGTAATTATAAAAAAGATCTTGCAAGAATAGCTATGTGTTATCCACATGTATATGTTGCTTGTGTCAATATTGGTTATAATAAAGAGCAGTATTTAAGGGCTCTTCAAGAAGCAAATAATCATAATGG
>CALBKR010000373.1 GCA_937896105.1 uncultured Bacteroidales bacterium | reverse complement strand
AAGGTTTGAACAAGTTCCAACATACACTATTACAGTATCTGCAAGCCCTGCAGAGGGTGGTACTGCAACAGTTAACGGCAAAGCTTCGGTAGAAGTTGAAGCAAACGGAACAATAGAACTTTCGGCAAAAGCAAACGATGGTTACACGTTCGTCAACTGGACAAGCGGCGGTAAGGAGGTTACAACCCAGGCTGATTACAAAATCTATAATGTTACAGGCGATGCCGACTATATTGCAAACTTCAAACTCGAAACAACAGCCACCGAGTACCCCACCCCGACCGGTAAGACATACACCGACAACTACCTTACTTCAATCACAACAACCGGCGGTGATACAAATATCGACTACTCGGCAAATGCGCACCCCGGGCAAAGTCTTGTGGTTGTTCCCGGTAAGGTACAATTGGAGAAGGGCAAGTCATTTACAATGAACCTTGTAGCCTATTCTTTAGGAGAAGGAAGCAACAGCACTCAAAGAGAAGATATGCGTTACTGCCACGCATCGCTCTTCACCGACTTTGACCAGGATTTCACCTTCCAGGCCGAACGTGTACAGGGTTGGGGTAACCAACCACCAACCAACAACGTCTATGGCAACTACGACTATGTAATGAACATTACACACACCATTACAGTGCCAGCAGATGCGCCATTGGGAACATCACATGTACGAATGATATACACCAACGCGTGGACAGGTTGGCCCACTAATGGAACAGCCGAGCTTAACAAGGGTATTGTATATGACATTGTGGTTGAGGTTGTAGAGAAGGTTGATATCACAGCCAATGCAGGCGAGGGCGGTTCTGTTACAATCAACGGCGAGGCTACAGGCACAAAGCGCGTTATCAAAGGCTCAAGCGTTACTCTAAACGCAACACCTGCCAGTGGCTACGTTTTTGCCAACTGGACAAACAACTTGAATTCTGATATTGTAACAGAAAATCCGTACACCCCAACCGTGGCTGCGGATGTTATATACACAGCAAACTTTGAGCAGAATGTGGTAAATGTAACCCTCACCGATGCAGAGGGCAACACATACGAAGTGCAGGTGAGCGGCTTTACAGCAGAAATAACAAAAGATGCCGTTGAAGAGAAATTGCGTGAGGCTTATCCTTATATCACTTTGGGTTCAACCGACCAGAAAGGAGATGTTATTGATTTTGGAGTCCTAAACATTGATGGCACAGCATACACCTACACAAACATGGTTGAACTGCCATTCAGGGTAACCAACACTACATATCTCTGGCATAACATCTACTATCCTTCAAATTCGAACAATAACCCCAACTACATTGCAGCATTGAACGAAGATGAGATAGTTGATATGGCTGCTTCTGCAGAGTACGCTTACGGTGATAACCCGACATATAACACAAGAGCAGGCAACCCTAAAATATCTTGGGCTATTTACAATGTGAACAACAACTTTGAGTTCATATTCAAGAATGCATTTACATTAAAATATATTCAGGTAGAAAGCGTTGCAAATGCCACCACTCAAAATGTAAAATTTGTTGAGAACGCCGAAGATGCAACAATATTCACTTTGTCGAAGGATGCAGCAGACTCATACAATGGAGATTATGCCCTTGTTGCAAAGGTTGATGATGCTACAGGTTATCTATGTGCAACATCATCCGCCCAAAACTATGTAACACACTTTAACCGCACCAATCACCAAGGTGCTTGGGTCAAGTTCGTTGAGGCTCCCGACTACTACTCAATTATAAGGGACCAGGGTATAATACTTGGCATAAAGTTTGGCGCAGGAGACGGCAAGTGCATAATTACCGATGAAATAAGTGTGATTAATAATGATATTGCAAATAACAGCGATAACATCACATTTAATACTCTTAAAGCATACGGTTCGACAATGGAGGAAGCAATGAACAACTGGCCGGCTGTGGGCTTGACCATTAACCCTGCCGAAAGTGGTACAACAAACATCAACGGCGAGGAGAATGTGGTACACAAGTATGTACCAAATGGCTATGCATTGCCTCTTGCAGCTGTTCCTGCCGAGGGTTACCACTTTGTAAACTGGACAGGAACTGACTATGAAAGCACCGATGCTGCAACCACAATAACAATGAGTGGAAATAAAGGTGATGTAATTGAATTCACTGCAAACTTTGCAAAGAACAGCTACACCATCAATGTTTCAACCAACGGCACAGGCGGTAGCGCAATGATTGGTACAGAGACAAGCACAACCGTTGAGCACGGTGACGAGGTAACACTCACAGCCGTGGCTAACGACGGTTACAGATTTGTAAACTGGACATTGGACGGAAATGTGGTAAGTACCGATGCAATCTGCAATGTAACAGTATCACAGGATGCAAACTATGTTGCTAACTTTGAGATTGAAGAGAGTCAGGATGAATTGACAACCGGTTACTACCATATTGTAAGCAGAGTGACAACATCTCACGAGTATCTTTACAACAATGCCTTGAGAACGAATAACAGCAAAGAATTCACATTGCAGTCCGACTCAAAAATTACAACCAACAACGGTATATGGTATATAACCGTTAACAGCAACCAACTGGGTGTAAAGAACGGTGACGGTAATGCGCTTGTGACAGGTACTGCATATTGTAATGCCGCAACTTCTCACAATACGCTTAATATAGAAAAAACCACAGACGTTGACGGTGTAACATATTACTCATTCGTAGAAGGTATAAATTGCACCAATAGAGACCAGTACAATTTTACACTTGAGGGAGGCAATAGTGTTCAGGCCACAGACAACAATTATGTTACTACTTGGGCCGGAAACCCCGATGCACAAGCTAACCAGTGGCGTTTAGAGCCTGTCGATATGGACGGTATGAATGTGTATGATGTTGTCGTTGAATGTACCGAAAATGATGTGTATGTGACATACGGTAGCGAATATGCCTTTGATGGAGGTTTCTTCATCACTGATGCAACCATTACAGCCCAGCAGCTGACTGCCAAGAAGGGTAACGAGGCAGCTCAAGGTGTAACAGTTCTTGTTGAAGGCAACACAATTAGGGTTGTCGATACCGAATATGTTGAAATAACAGTGAGCACCACACCTCCCGAGGGCGGTTCCGTTACCATCAACAGCGAAGCTGAATCGACACTGCAGGTTGTAAAGAGCAGCAGTGTAACAGTTGTTGCTACACCGGCAGACGGCTACCACTTTGTCAACTGGACCGATGCCGGCAACGCTGTAAGCACCGATGCAACCTACACATTCACAGCAAACAGCGCAACAACCCTTACTGCAAACTTTGAAGCCGATGTTGTTTACCACACCATCACTGTCAGCAGATTCTACGACAATGACGGTGGTACTGTAAAGGTTGGAGATGAGAATGCAACCTCGGTAAATGTAGCCGATGGAGGATCTGTGAGAATGTTGGCTACTGTAAACGATGGCTATGAATTTATGGGCTGGCTGAAGGATGGTGTTATTGTGAAGAACGCTATCGGCGGTGGTCTTGACTTCGAGGTTCAAGGTCCCGATTACACATTGTACAATATTGAAGCTTCGGCCGAATATGTCGCAGTATTCTCAAAGATTACTGATTACACAAATCTTGAGGATGGAAAGGCATACAGAATACGTGCTGTGAGCGAGAGTTGCGCGACTCGTTACATTTACCGCGAAGGCACAGTGCTTAAGTGGACGAACGATGGTAGCAACTTTGACGACAACTCTATTTTCGTTGTACAGAAAAACGGCAATTCCATAAACCTCATCAGTGCTATTGGTTACCACGGTTGGAAAGCAAGCAATATACTGGGCAATGACGAACAGTACAACCACTATGCAGCAATCAAGGTAACCTATGGTACAAAAGACGATACTCGTTCTCTCTACTGGGAATCGGGTACAAGCAGCGGTATTTACACTACTCTCCCCAATAATGAGTTTGCATTTGTGGATACACCATCAAAAAGTTCTCTTCCTATTAAGGATGCAGATAACAGCACTACCAACTTCTTGTTCGAGGAGGTTGACACCTATGCATTCCAAGTGAGCGTAGCCGATGGTTCTAATGCAAAGTTGGGTACAATAAACCTGCCGTTTGCGACAACCGTTCCCGATGGGGTTACAGCATATAGCGTTGACCACAGCGAGGATGAGTATGTTTATATGGCAGAACTTGAGTTGACCGACAAAGTACTACCGGCAAACACTCCTGTTCTCGTTGAGGCTGAAGCTGCAGGCAAGTATGGTTTTAAGCCTGCACCTGCAAGCGGTGATACTTACGATACAAGCTTTGCCGGAACTCTTGAAGCAGAGGATATCCCAGGCACAACAAACGCCTATATCCTTTCATACAAGGGAGTTGGCACCCATATAATGCTATACAAGTTAAGCAGTAGCAGCAGAAGAATAAATGCAAACAAGGCTTACTACATTGATGAAACAGGCAAGGCTTCGTCACTTAGATTTGTATTCGGTGAAACAACTGATATTGATGATGTTGAGCGCGAAGATGTTGAGGATACAATATACGACCTTCAGGGTCGCAAGTTGAGCGAGATTACAGAACCCGGTTTCTACATTGTCAATGGCAAAAAAGTATTTGTAAAATGATTTTTTGCCATCGGTGAGCTTTTTAGCGATTGGTCGCGCGTAGTGCAGGCACAGATTGCACCGCGCGGGTCGCTGATAAAAAAGAAAGAAACAAGAAAATATCAAAGCTATGAAACGATATATTAAACCTACAAGCGAAGTCGTTGAACTTTATGTTACAGACAACATACTTCTGGTACTCTCCAAGACAGAAGAGGAAATGGGCGGTGAAGGCGCTCTCTCGAACGAGCACCGCGGCGACTGGGAGAAGATTTGGGATGATATGCAATAATTCAATTCCGACTCACATCCAAGCAAGAGGGCTTCGGCACGTGCCGAAGCCCTCTTGCTTGGGTATCACAGCCACCGATTTGCATATCTCGTCAAAAATTAATATCTTGCCGCAATATTGCAGTAGTAGACCTTGATGCAACACTGCATTTGCTTTATAATAACAAACTTTCTTTATATGAAAAAACTATTTACTTCACTGCTCGTTGCCGTAGCCATCGGCCTGCCGGCAACAACATTTGCCAATGCAACAGATGTTGACTACACTCCAGGCTTCACAGGAACAAGGACAAACAGTGCCCGAGGCATCAACTCGATAACATTGGCAAGCACATCCTACCCCGACTATGCAGCAAACAGCCTGAGCATTGGCACAACGGAGTTCTCGCAGTGCTATGTCGACAAGAGCGGCAGCGTGACAATGAAGGCTGGTGCAGGCGACATTGTGACATTTACAACAGGTGTTGAAGGCAGCTGGATTAACAGCTTTGTATATATCGACAGCGACAACAACGGCTTCACTGCAGGGATTGCCGGTGACGGATACACCCCGACAGGCGACCTTGTGAGCTATTCGTTCTACAACAACAATGCTTCGAGCGACGAGAGCGGAAAGAACAGTGCCGGTGCAACCATCACAGGCGACAGCCGCAGCACGGTTGCATTGCCGCAGTTTATGGTTCCAAGACAAAAAGGGACATACCGTGTGCGCGTGAAGCTAGACTGGTGCAACATTGACCCCAATGGCGACCAGGACGGGAAATTCGGCGACTTTATGGCCAATGGCGGACATATCATAGACTTTATGCTCGAGGTTGCCGATGCACAGGAGGGCGAGGTGAGCCATCTGTTCACTCCTACTACCATCGTGAACAACGAATTCGCACAAGGAACTGTGTGGTACACAATGCAGATTGCTGCCAACGGTTATGTAATAGACAACAACGGAACATCCGACTACATTGCACTGGACGATGTCGTATCGGACGCCATCGATGACAGCCAGCTATGGGCTTTCGTGGGAAACAACACTACCGGCTACAGACTTTACAACAAGCAGGCCGGCACTGAAAGGGTTCTTGCCGCACCGACTGCAATGACCGGAACGACAGGCAGTGCATCATACCCTGTGCTCATTGAGAAGAACAATATCCCTGCCGGTTACACCGACCTGTGGCTCTTCACACCATCGGGCGACCTTGGCGAGGGTGATACATATTATTATATGTACGAGAAAGGTTACCCGAGCAACAAGGTAAATAACCGTGACAACCGCCTTGCATTCTGGAATGCCGGTGCCGACGGTGGCTCGACACTGAACATACGCTTTGCACAGACCGAATATGCCATAAACACAAGCACCGGCGAGTGGACATCGAGCAATGCGGCAAAGACCTGGGCTTCGGCCTGGAAATCGACGGCGGCACCGCACATCAGCCTCACCGAGTCACAGGGGCGCAATAATATGGCAGGCTACGGCAACAGCAACAACATACAGCTGTTCACTTGCCTTGCAAATGCTACCGTAAACGGTGTGTACACTGCAACATACAATATCGCTGCCGACGAGGGTTATATTATCAGCGGCTACCGCTTCAGCTTTGTCAGCTCGGGCACAAGTGATGTGACTGTCACCCCCAACGGGCTTGGCGGTGTGACGGCAAACTCCACAACAGCAAAGAGTGTTGCCGTGTCGAACCAAAAGGAGAACAGTCTCTCGTTCACAGTGACATCGGGCAGCAATATGTTTGCCAACACGACAGGTTTCTATGCAACCATTGCACGTGCTGCTGCCGAAGTAGAGGAGTCGCAGAACATCTTCGTGACAAACAAGGGCGGTATCCCCTACCGCATTCCTGCCATCGCAATGGCAAGCAACGGTGACCTGATTGCGGTTGCCGACTACCGCCACAGCGGTGCAGACATCGGGGTCGTGAACAATGGGCGCATTGACCTTCTCGCACGCATCAGCAAGGACAATGGTGCAACTTGGGGCGAGCGGTTCGCCATCGTTGAGGGCAAGGGTTCAAGCTCGCC
>CALBKR010000372.1 GCA_937896105.1 uncultured Bacteroidales bacterium | reverse complement strand
TTTTTACGTCATTCATAAATGTCTTTGCGGGCTTGAACGCCGGGATATCGTGTGCCGGTATGGTTATTGTCTTCTCCTTGTGGATATCACGTGCAGTCTTCTCGGCTCTATGCTTGATGATGAAACTACCGAAACCGCGGAGATAAACTGGTTCCTGGTTTGTCAAGGATGTCTTTACTGCATCCATAAACGATTCAACTGTTGTCAGAACTACCGATTTTTCAATACCTGTCTTCTTTGCAATCTCATTAACAATCTCTGCTTTTGTCATCTTTCTATGAATTTTAATAATCAACTTTCGGGTTCTGGAAATTGTCCGGAGCCTGTTGAAAAGTGCCTTTCCTATTGTTCCGGAAACAACCCCTTGATTTTCGGGTTACAAATATATATCTTTTTTTGCTTATACCGAAATTTATATTGTCTTTTTTTGTAAAAACGTAATAATTTGGTTTTTGCGTGTTCGGATATTGTCGGCTTTCGAGACTTTTTTCTCTTTTTTCGCGGCGTAGATGCAATTATTATGTATAATACTTGAAATAGGTATGTTTTTTTTGTATTTTTGCAGAATAAATCTAAATTTCAAGTTATGTCAGTAAATAAAGTAATCCTGATAGGTAATGTCGGTAAGGATCCTGATGTGCGTCATCTCGACCGCAATGTGGTTGTTGCAAACCTGGTGCTGGCTACTACGGAGCGTTCATATACTTTGCAGAACGGTACGCAGGTGCCGGAACGTACCGAATGGCACAATGTTGTGCTGTGGGGTGGGCTTGCCGAGGTAGCCGAACGCTATGTGCACAAAGGTGACCGCATATATATCGAGGGCAAGATAAGGACTAATTCGTACGAGGATCAGAACGGGATACGTAGGTATAGGACAGAAATCCTTGCAGAGACGATGGATATGCTCTCTTCAAGGTCGGCAGGCGCAGTGCCGGCTCCTGATGCTTCGGCTCAAGGAGCACCTTTCTAACTTAAATTTATAGCTTTGGATATTTTTGCTACTGCCTTTGCGCAAGTTGATATGTTGATGTCTGCTGCAGTTACTGTCACAGCTCCTTCATTGGCAGCTGTGGTGGCGGCTTGTATAGCTTTGGCGCTACTTCTGTGTTCGGCTTTCGCGTCGGGCTCGGAGATTGCATTCTTTTCGTTGACAAGGGAAAATCTTGATGAGATGGCCGAGAGCAAATCGGTCAAGGATAAACGTGTCATAGAACTTCTGAAGGATCCAGAACGTCTATTGGCTACCATTCTTATTGTCAATGACTTTGTGAACATCGGTGTCGTCACACTGCTCAATTTCTTTTTTTTGGATATATTGCATTTTGCTGTAGGTTCCGAGTGGATACAGTTCCTGTTGTTCACGGTGGTGCTTACGTTCCTGCTGCTTCTCTTTGGCGAGGTTATGCCGAAGATATATTCAAAAAGCAATGTGGTTAAGTTCGCGCGTTTCGCATCGGGCGGTTTCTTTGTATTGTCGCGTGTGCTTGCTCCTTTCTCGAAATTGCTGGTGCGCTCCACTGCATTTACCCAGCGCATTGTGTCAAAAAAGAACCGTATGCTTTCGGTGGATGAGCTTGAACAGGCGCTTGAACTTACCGATACCAAGGAAATCGGGGAACAGAAGAATATGCTTGAGGGTATCATCCGTTTCGGTGATGAGACGGTGAAGAATATTATGACATCGCGGCTCGATATGGTGATGCTCGATTTCTGTGCTCCATATTCCGAGGTTCTGAAATGTGCTGCAGAGAATGCCTATTCGCGAATACCTGTCTATGGAAAGACGCAGGACGATATACGCGGAATCCTTTATATAAAGGATCTTATACCGCACTTGAACCGTGGCGAGACATTCCGTTGGCAGTCTTTGATACGCCAGCCGTTCTTTGTTCCCGAAACAAAGAAAATCGATGATTTGTTGTGCGATTTCCAGACTGTCAAGGTGCATATGGCGGTCGTTGTCGATGAATTTGGTGGTGTTTCGGGACTCATAACGCTTGAGGATATCATAGAGGAAATCGTGGGTGAAATAAATGATGAATTCGATGAACCTGATACCTCGTACGAGAAGATTGATGAGAGGACTTACCTGTTCGAGGGGCGTACTTCGTTGTCCGATTTCTACAAGATAACATCGCTCGACAGTGAGGATTTTGAGGATGTTTCTGGCGAGGCCGATTCTCTTGCCGGTCTATTGTTGGAGGTTAAGGGTGAATTTCCGCAACTCAATGAGACTATCGTGTGTAATGATGTCTTATTCGAGGTTATAGAGAAGGATAAGCACCGTATCGTGAAAATAAAGGCGATATTGCCGTCGGGTGATAGTGCTGCTTCTGTTCCTGTGGAGTAAATGCCGCTGTACAAACAATATAAGGTGGATGACATCGAGGTCTCGGTGTGGAGTATTACCGAGACCGCGGATGAACTTTTGCGGTTGGTTCCGAAAACGTGTGCCGAAACTTGCTTGAGCAAATTCTCGTCCGAGAAGCGCCGCGCTGAGTGGTTGGCTGTGCGTGCAATGGCAAGGCAACTGTTTGGCGATGATATTCGTGTGGGGTATGATGCATCGGGCAGGCCTTTGCTTGACGGTGGTGTTGGATATATTAGTGTTTCGCATACCGATGGCTATGCTGTGCTGGCTTTTTCTTCTGTCAGGCGAGTTGGCGTCGATGCCGAATTGCTTTCGCGTGATGCGTTGGCTGTGTCAAGGCGTTTTATGCGGGATGGAGCATTAGAGAATGTCCCCGCAGGCAAGGCTAATCTTGTTGCTCTTTTGCATTGGTGCGCCAAGGAGGCGTTGTTCAAGATTGTGGGTGACCTTGGCGGTAATTTCAAGGATAATATAGCGGTATCCGGCTTCAGGCCTGCCGAAAGCGGTGAGATATCACTAGAACTTGTGGGGCTTGAATGTGGGTGTGATAAATATTATACAGCATCGTATTTGAATATCGGCGATTTGCTTGTTCTTGTTTGCTACAGGGCTTGATGGGTGCTTCATTTTGGTTCTCATCCAGTGTACAGGCAAAATATTTTACAATAAATGTGGTTTATTGTTTTTTTTTATTACATTTGTCGGTGCTGTTCCTGTTGTTTTGTTGCAGGATACGATTTGGAATACTAAAAAAATAATGATATGACAAACAACGTAATTCGTAGCGTGGCGATAATGCTGATAGGCCTTGTGCTGATATTTATGAGTGAAAGTGCTATGGCGATGCTGATACGCATTGTAGGTGCGGCATTCTTCCTTCCGGCACTGGTTTCAATTATAAACCTTTATGTTTCTCGTTCTGAGAGCGGTATCATTCCTAAGGTGTTGATATCTGTAATCGATGTAGGCAGTATGGCGTTCGGCGTGTGGCTGATGGTCGCTCCTTCGCATTTCGAGAGTGTGTTTGTGAAACTATTGGCTTTGATATTGCTGGTTTTCGCAGTATATCAGGTTATAATGATAATATCTGCTCAAAGGTATTCAATGGTGCCTATGCAGATGTATATAGCTCCATTGTTGCTTGTCGTGGCTGCTATTGTGCTTTTTTCTGTGTCCATCAGTTCATCTTCGACAATATCTATAATTTTCGGAGTTAGTGCAGTGGTGTCGGGTGTCTCCGATCTGCTCATCTGTCTTAAGTTGAGAGAGGGGAATGCAAGACGCCTATCTTCGGGAAAGAGTGGTGCTATACAGAAATACTGATTCTGTATCATAAATAATACACAGCGGGCGTGCTATGGCACGCCCGCTGTGTATTATGGCTTTTTTCTCTTTTTTTTGTCCTTGAGATGAAAAAATGGAGTAAATTTGTATGTTATTCAATAAAAAAATGGCATCTTTGCATTATGAATGATTTGTTGTCACAGGTTGCTTTGCTGGAGATAATAGTCAAGGGTGTTGTCATTGGCATCGTAGCATCGGCTCCTATGGGACCCGTTGGTGTGCTTTGTATCCAGCGTACACTGAACAAAGGCCGCGCCTATGGTCTTGTTACAGGTATCGGTGCCGCTTTGAGTGATATATTATATGCTTTGCTCACAGGCTATAGCCTGAATCTTCTGTATGATGTCATAAGCAACCCGACGACAACCTATTGGATGCAGTTGCTTGGTGCCATCATAATGTTCATTTTCGGTATCCACACTTTCCGTTCTAACCCGGTGCAGAATACAAGAAATGTGAGCCGCAACAAGAGTAGTCTGTTGCGGAACGGTATAACAGGCTTTTTCATAACCCTGTCTAACCCGATGATTATCTTGCTCTTCTTGGCGCTCTTCACTCCATTCAATTTTGTCATTCCTGAAATGTCGCTGCTTTATCAGTGTCTGGGGTATCTCTCCATTTTTGGAGGCGCGCTGCTGTGGTGGTTCTTCATTACATATGTCGTGAATAAGTTGAGAGCCCGCTTTGATGTGCGTGGTATCTGGATTATTAACAGGGTGATAGGCGGTGCAGTAATGGTTGGCTCCCTGATAGGTGCAATACTCATTGCTACCGGTACGATATCACTTCATTAAAATCAGTTTTGTTTTGTTTGTTTCAAGGGAACTTCGAAAGAAAAATATAGCGGAGTATCTGCTGTATATGTGGCAGATCGAGGATTTGCTACGTGCGAATGAACTGTCGCTCGACAAGGTGAAAACCAATATAGTAGCTCCTTATGCATTGCCCGACGAGCAGTCGGGCGAATTGTTGCAGTGGTATGCCGACCTCATAGAGATGATGCATCAGGAGGGAGTGAAGGAGAACGGGCATCTGCAGATAAACCGTAATGTGATAATCAACCTCACCGACCTGCATCAGCGCCTGTTACATTCACCGAAGGTGCCATTTTACTCGGCGGCATATTACAAGGCGTTGCCCTTCATCGTGGAGTTCAGAACAAAGAGCGACGGGCGTGGAAAAACGGAACTCGAGAACTGCTTTGATGCACTATATATAGTGTGGATGATGAAACTGCAGAGGCGTGATATAAACGAGGAAACATTGAAGGCAACAGCAGAGATAAGCAAATTCATATCAATGCTGTCGCTCTATTTCAAGGAGGACGAGGAGGGAAAACTTGACCTTGATGGCGAAGCACAATAAATATAGGTAATACACGATAAAATGAACAATATACAGGAAGAGATTGGACGTAGAAGGACATTTGCGATAATTTCGCACCCGGATGCCGGCAAGACGACACTCACCGAGAAATTGCTGCTTTTCGGTGGTCAGATACAGGTTGCCGGTGCCGTTAAGTCAAACAAGATAAAGAAGACTGCAACATCGGACTGGATGGAGATTGAGAAGCAGCGTGGTATCTCCGTTACGACATCGGTGATGGAGTTCGACTATGCCGGTTACAAGATAAATATCCTTGATACACCGGGTCACCAGGACTTTGCCGAGGACACATTCCGCACGTTGACGGCTGTCGACAGTGTAATTATCGTTGTCGATAGCGCAAAGGGTGTTGAGACACAGACACGCAAGCTGATGTCGGTGTGCCGTATGCGCAATACTCCGGTAATCGTTTATGTGAACAAGATGGATCGCGAAGGCCGCGACCCGTTCGAGTTGCTCGACGAGCTTGAGAGTGAATTGCAGATAGCAGTGCGACCGCTCAGCTGGCCGATAGACCAGGGTGCACGTTTCAAAGGTGTTTATAACATATATGAACAGAAACTGGACCTCTTCACTCCGAACAAACAGCGAGTTACAGAGAAGGTTGAGATTGACATAAACAGTGAGGAACTTGACAGTAATATCGGAGAGGATCTTGCATTCAAATTGAGAGCCGACCTTGAACTGGTCGATGGCGTATATCCGGAATTCAACGTACAGGACTATCTTGATGCCAAGGTTGCACCTGTTTTCTTCGGTTCTGCGTTGAATAACTTTGGTGTAGAAGAACTGTTGAACTGCTTTGTTAAGATTGCGCCAAGTCCGCGTCCTGTGCAGGCCTTGGAGCGTGTGGTGAAACCTGAGGATGCCAAGTTCACAGGCTTTATCTTCAAGATAACCGCGAATATAGACCCGAACCACCGCTCCTGCGTCGCTTTCTGCAAGATATGCTCGGGAAAATTCGTACGTAACACGCCTTATCGCCACATACGCCTTGGCAAGGAGCTGCGTTTCTCTTCGCCTACGCAGTTTATGGCACAGCGCAAGAGCACAATCGAGGAGGCCTATCCGGGCGATATCATCGGTTTGCCCGATACCGGAAACTTCAAGATTGGCGATACGCTTACCGAGGGTGAAATCCTGCATTTCAAAGGGCTGCCGAGTTTTTCGCCCGAGATGTTCAAATATATTGAGAATGCCGACCCTATGAAGACAAAGCAGCTTGCAAAGGGTATCGACCAACTGATGGGCGAGGGTGTTGCACAGCTTTTTGTAAACCAGCATAACGGCCGTAAACTAATCGGAACTGTAGGCCAGTTGCAGTTCGAGGTAATCCAGTATCGTCTTGAGAACGAATATAATGCCAAGTGCCGTTGGGAACCAGTGAGCCTGTACAAGGCCTGTTGGATAGAAAGTGATGATGCGGCCGAACTCGAGGCCTTCAAGAAACGCAAGTACCAGTATATGGCAAAGGATATCGAAGGACGCGATGTCTTCCTTGCCGATAGTGGTTATGTACTGCAGATGGCTCAGAACGATTTCAAGTCAATTCGTTTCCATTTTACAAGTGAATTCTAAATGTAGTGAGCGATGGGTACTATTGCTGATGAAGTGAGGAAATGCATTGAGGTGATGCGAAAGGGTGGCGTGATACTCTATCCCACAGATACCGTGTGGGGTATCGGTTGCGATGCTACCAATGCCGATGCTGTAAAGAGGGTGTTCGAGATTAAGAAACGTGCCGACAGCAAGGCTATGCTGTTGCTTGTGGATAGCGCCGACCGTCTTGCCCGTTATGTGGGTAGTGTGCCTGCTGTAGCGTGGGATTTGGTGGAACTTGCCGACAAACCGCTGACAATAATATATGATGATGCACGTAACCTTGCGCCTAATCTCATTGCCGAGGATGGCAGTGTGGGTATCAGGGTGACACAGGAGATGTTCTCGAAGGAGTTGTGCTACCGTTTCCAGAAAGCGGTTGTTTCTACATCGGCCAACATCAGTGGCGACCCTACACCTAATAATTTCAGCGAAATAAATCCCGATATAGTGGCGGCTGTGGATTATGTGGTGGGCTATAAGCAGCTCGAAAAGGGAAAGTCAAAATCATCGAGCATAATAAAACTGACAAAAAACGGTACAATAACCATTATCAGACAATGATGGACGGAAAGCAGACTTCCCCGACGCTGATAGACCGCTTCAACCGTTGGCGCAAGAAGCATATTTCGCACAGGCAATTCGTGCTTGTGCTCAGTTTTCTTGTCGGTGTCCTATCGGCATTGGCTGCATATTTGCTGAAGCATTTCATACATTTCATACAGCATCTGCTTACCGGTCATTTCGACCCACATACCTTCAACTGGCTCTATCTTGTGTATCCCGTTGTTGGCGTCTTCATTACAGGCCTTTTCATACGTAAAGTGGTGCGCGACGATATAAGCCACGGTGTGACAAAGGTTCTTTACGCCATTTCGTGCCGTATGGGAAGGATACGCCGTCACAATACGTGGTCGTCAATGATTGCCAGCGGCATCACCATCGGTTTCGGTGGTTCGGTGGGTGCCGAGTCTCCTATCGTGATGACCGGTTCTGCAATAGGCTCCAACCTTGGCAGCCTGTTCAAGATGGAGAAGAAGGTTATGATGCTGCTCATCGGCTGCGGTGCTGCAGGTGCTGTATCGGGTATCTTCAAGGCTCCCATAGCTGGTCTTGTATTCGTGATAGAGGTGCTGATGATAGACCTCACAATGTCGTCGTTGTTGCCTTTGCTCATATCGAGTGTTACTGCGGCAACACTTTCGTATGTCCTAATGGGAACCAAGACGATGTGTTTGAACTCTCGCGCGTACCTTATGTATTATTGCTTGGTGTGGTTTGTGGCCTTGTGTCGCTCTATTTTACAAAGGTTACAGTTGGTCTTGAAAAGTTTTTCAAGAGGTTCAAGAGCCCGTATACAAGGTTATTGATTGGAGCCAGTGCATTGAGTGTGCTTATATTTCTTTTCCCACCGTTGTATGGCGAAGGATATGAAACAATAAACCTGTTGATAGACGGTTCCCCTGAGACATCCGAGATGATTCTTGAGAAATCTTTGTTCTCGAGCCATACCGACCTCTTGCTGTTGTTTATGTTCCTGGTTGTGGTTTTCAAGGCTGTTGCCTCTACCGTGACCAACTGTGCAGGTGGCTGTGGCGGTATATTCGCACCCAGTCTCTTCTTGGGGTGCGTCGCAGGTTATCTCTTTGCAAGCCTGTGTAATAATGCCGGTGCAGGGGTTATTAATGAGAACTTTGCTCTTTTTGGAATGGCAGCTCTGATGTCGGGCGTGTTCCACGCTCCGTTGACAGGTGTCTTCCTTATTGCTGAGCTGACAGGCGGATATTCGCTATTCCTGCCCTTGATGATGGTGTCGGTGTCGTCCTACCTCACAGTGAGGATTTTTGACAGCAATAATATCTATGCAGTGCGTCTTGCGCAACGCGGTGAGCTCATTACGCACGATAAGGATCAGGCTGTGCTGACAACACTAAAGGTATCTGATGTGGTTGAGAAAAACTTTATGCCCGTCAGTCCAGAGATGGATTTGGGCGCCCTTACATCGGTGGTTGCAAAGACAAAACGTAATATTTTCCCTGTGCTCAATGCTGCTAAGCATCTTGTGGGTGTCATCTACCTTGATGATATAAGGCACATAATGTTCCGTCAAGAGCTCTATCACCGCTACTCGGTGGCATCGCTTATGCGTCAGGTACCTGAAAGGCTCAGTATTGAGGAACCTATGGATGTTGTAATGCGCAAATTCGAGGAAACCGGTGCCTGGAACCTGCCGGTCGAGGATACCACAGGAGAGTACATAGGCTTTATATCCAAATCGGCCGTCTTTACAGCCTATCGTAACACATTGTTGGAATTTACATCTGATTGATTATGCTAAAGCTTAAGATTACATACCTGGGAACACCCGATTTTGCAGTCGAGCCATTGCGCCGCCTGCTCGAGAAACAGCGCGCCTGTGAGGATTGCGGCTATGAGATTGTGGGTGTAGTAACTATGCCCGACAAGATGATAAACAAGCGCGGCAACCAACTGCTTATGAGTCCTGTGAAGCGGTATGCCGTTGAGCAGGGACTGCCGGTCCTGCAGCCGGAATCGTTGAAGGACGTAGAGTTCCATAGTGCATTGCGTGCCTGGGGTGCCGACCTGCAGATAGTGGTGGCTTTCCGTATGCTACCCGAGAGCGTCTGGAATATGCCACGCCTGGGAACTTTCAATCTGCACGCTTCGCTGTTGCCGCAGTATCGTGGTGCTGCTCCGATAAACTGGGCTATAATAAACGGTGACAAGGAGACTGGTGTTACTACCTTCTTCCTGAAACACGAGATAGATACAGGTGATATTATCTACCGCGATGTGGTGGCTATTGACGAGAACGATACTGCCGGTACCTTGCACGATAAACTGATGCTGCAGGGTGGCGAGACTGTGTTGCGCACTGTAGAGGCAATAGTTGGCGGTAATGCTGTCGCAATGGCACAGAATACGATGTATCTTTCGGAGTCAGAACTTCGCCCTGCGCCCAAGATTTTCCGCGATACTTGTCGCATCGACTGGAGCGGCAGTGTCGACGGTATATACAATTTTGTCCGCGGTATGTCGCCTTATCCGGCAGCCTGGTGCGAGTTCGTTGCACCCGATGGGCATACCGTTGCTCTCAAGGTCTACGCTGTTGCTAGGGAATATACGGCTCACGGCAAGGAGGCGGGAACGCTCCTATGTGACAACAAGAACTTTTTGAAGGTGGCGGTAGAGGACGGTTACATATCGTTGACAGATGTGCAGCTTGCCGGCAAGAAGCGTATGCCTGTGGCCGATCTCATGCGTGGATTCTCCTTTGAGGGGTTACAACTTGTCAAGTGAAGGAATGAATCTCTTTTTGATGTAAAAGGGCTCGCAATAACGTATGCGGGTCCTTCATATTGTGTTAAAAAGCTATTTTTTTAAAAAAATATTTGGAATTGAAATTTTATTTTCTTTCCTTTGCGACGATAATTCTAACAATAACCTAAAAAACAGTTGCCTATAGAAAAATCTCTACTTCAATTTTAACAGTAGAAATAATGGATAAATTAAAGCAGATGACCGATGATGTATTGGTCACACTTTATTTGGAGGGCAACAATTCGGCATTTGATGTTTTGCTGAACCGTCATAAGGAGAGGTTATTCAACTATATATTCTTTATTGTACGTTCGCGTGAGGTGGCAGAGGATATCTTTCAAGAGACCTTTGTCAAGGCTATCGTTACCTTGCAACAGGGCCGTTACACCAACGACGGCAAGTTTGCAGCCTGGATAACACGCATTGCACACAATCTCGTAATCGATCAGTTCCGTATCGAGAGGAATGAGAATACAGTCTCTAACGATGATACCGAGGTTGACCTGCTCAACGATGCCAAACTCGCCGAGGGTACTATTGAGAACCGTATGGTGAACGAGCAGGTGCTCAGCGATGTGCGTATGCTCATCAATGAGTTGCCGGACTGCCAACGTGAGGTGGTCTTTATGCGCTACTATCAGGATTTGTCGTTCAAGGATATTGCTGACATCACAGGTGTCAGCATCAATACCGCTCTCGGCCGTATGCGCTATGCGATACTGAATATGCGCCGCATAGCAGCCGAGAAGAATATATCGCTGGTGCTTGAGTGATATGGCATAGGGTCGCTAGGTTGCGTTCCATTTTGCAATTATTTGTTAAAAGTATATACCAAGGAAAAAAATCTAACCCGGTATATACTTTTTTCTTTTCTGCTGCGTTATTATATCAGAACAAGCAAAAGTGAATGCCTATGGATAAAACATCTACTCCTGAATTGAACAGTGCAGAGTCATTGATTAAACAGGCTCTTAAGACAGAGAAATTTCCAAAGCCGAGCATTACATCGCTCGAGTTCCTTAAGAATTTCGCAAGGAATTTCAGGGTGCAGCGAGGCATTGACGGTGATATGCGGGAAATAGTACTTAACTGAAATTTGGATTATATAATAAACGATGGCAACCGCACGGTTGCCATCGTTTATTATATATGTGTTACTCTTATTCAAGACCGTAGTGGTTCTTCTTGTCGGCTCTTCGGAGCATCAGTGAAATGACCACAGCCAAAGCACCGAACAGTGCAAATATCGACATAGGCATTGTATAGTCGGTAGTGCCGTTTGCAGTGTTGCTTTCGATTACGCTGCTTATGAGCAATGGAACCATTGACAGACCGATGTTCTGGATGTAGAAGATTATCGCGTATGCTGAGCCAAGCTGCTTCATCGGTATAATCTTCGGCACCGAGGGCCACATTGCCGACGGTACAAGCGAGAATGCGATACCCAAGAGAATCATCACAATTACCGCAAACCACCATACGTTGAGTATCGGCAGTGCAAATAGAACGTGTACCACGGTAAGCAGCAGAGAACCTATCAGCATCAGTGTCGCACCCTTTCCGATACGGTCATACAGCGAACCGAACAGCGGTGTCAGAAGCATTGTGCCGAACGGCAGCAAGCCTGGAATCATACCTGCAAGTTCGGGATTTACGTTGTACTTTATAATCATAAGGTTTGTGGCGAACTTGAGGAAGGGGAACACTGCCGAGTAGAATATGAGGCAGAGGAAGGTGATGAGCCAGAATCCCTTGTTGCAGAAGATGACCTTCAGATCCTTCATCTTGAACTGCTCGTCGGGGTCGGCGCTCACTCTCTCAACGCCTGCCGAAGCGTCAAGTTTCTTGTCCATTACGCAATATACGATGTATGACAGGAGACCGATGCAGAGAGCCGATGCTCCAATGAAAACAGGTGTCGCTACGCTGCCTGCACTCTGTGCGATAGGCAATGCGAAGAACATTGCACAAGCGGTACCTACACGTGCTAGTGCAACCTGCAAGCCCATAGCCAATGCAAGTTCGTGTCCTGTAAACCATTTCGCAATCACTTTTGTAACGGTAATGCCGGCAATCTCGCAGCCCATACCGTAGATGGCAAAACCGAGGCTGGCTATAGCAACCTGTGTGGGCAAACCGAATATCTCACCTGTAAAGGTTGAGTTTACGGCGAACCACTTGATGGCAGCACCAAGGAACATAAGGCCTGTACTCATTATACCGGTGAAACGTACACCCATTTTGTCGAGAATGATACCGCCGAAGAATAGCATAAGCAGGAAAACATTGATGTATCCGTATGCACCCGAGAAGAAACCATAATTTGTCGGTGTCCAACCAAGACCTTTGATGGTTGTGTCGACCTCGAGTTTCTCGTTTACAATCTTTCCATCCTTGTCAACGTGCAGGACATTGAACTCTGCACCTTTCTTGATATCATCGTCAGCTACATCCTTTTTAAGTGCGATGATGCTGATCGCGGTATCTGTCAGGCTGGTTCCGTTGTCGAAATTGAGTACCCTGTTTGCAACCTTGTCTACGACCAAAGTGTCGTTCAACACCTCGCCGTTGCTGCCTGCATACATTATAGCATATTTGTTGCCTGCAACAAACTGCTCATCTTCATTTATCGGTCTTAGACTGATTTTCTTCAGGGAATCGGGAGTAAGAACTGTACCGTTGGTAAAGCAGATGCTCTTTGTATCGTTTACCGATTTGACAGTGAAAAGGCCGCTTGAATATTTGCCCTTGTCATCGCTGTATGCAATGCGGTATGTATTGCCTGCTGTAACATTCTCAATGGCTGTAGCCTCTTCTACACTAACATTGCATAGGGAGTCGGCCGATAGATATGTGCCATTGTCAAAATATACGAGTTTCCCCTTTGTGGTAAGCGGCGCCTCGAGTGGCCCCATTACATCGGTGAAGAAATAGGCCATCATCATTGTGAATGATACGATAACCAATGCACTCCAACGTGCGGCCTTGGAATCATTCAGCTTCTTTTGTAGTTTCTGTGTTGTTGTCATAGTGATAGTTATCAATTGTTACTCTTTCTCATTATTTCTTCAGCCATCTCTCTAACCAAGCGAAGAAAGTGCGTTGCCACAAGATGCCGTTCTGCGGTTTCAGAACCCAGTGGTTCTCGTCGGGGAACAGCAGCAGCTGTGCAGGAATGCCTTTGAGGCGTGCTGCGTTGAATGCTGCCATTGACTGCGACGAGAGGATGCGGTAGTCACGGTCGCCGTGGATGAGAAGGATTGGTGTGTCCCATTTCTCCACGAACTTATGCGGCGAGTTGGCGTATGAGCGTTTCACCTCCTCGCGGTTCTCGTATGGTGCACCGCCCAAATCCCAGTTGGGGAACCAGCTCTCCTCGGTTTCATAGTACTGTTGCTCCATATTGAAAAAACCGTCGTGTGCGATGAATGCCTTGAAGCGCTTCTCGTGGTTGCCGGCAAGCCACATTGCCGAGTATCCGCCGAAACTTGCACCTACACAACCCAAACGGTCGCTGTCAACATATGGCTCCTTGGCAATGTC
>CALBKR010000371.1 GCA_937896105.1 uncultured Bacteroidales bacterium | reverse complement strand
AGTCAACAGCAACAGGTCGTGCGCAGTGTGGCGCAGTCACACCGCACGGGTTGCGGACAGTTGACGAGTCAAGGGAGCCAAATTCTCGACGAAGTCAACAGCAACAGGTCGTGCGCAGTGTGGTGCAGTCACACAGCACGGGTTGCGGACAGTTGACGAGCCTTGAGAGATATTTTAGAAACGGATAATTTCATTATTAACCTAAATATTTGTTATACAAATGAAAAAATTTACTTTATTAATCGCATCGTTGTTTATGACAATCGGTGCAATGGCGCAGAGTTATACTTTTGAAAAGATAACTCTTACAGAAGATATGCTTTACACTAATGCTCCTTGTACAAACACCCAGTGGGGTGACCAGTTTACAAGCTACACTGTTTTGTTGGATAATAATTCTAACACCTTCCTTCACACAGAGTATGCTAATAACGGAGCATCTCTTGATGGCTTGGATCACTACCTACGCGTGGATCTTGGTGCTGGCAACGAAATTTCGGCATTCAAATTTAACTACACTACACGTGGTGGTGACGCAGGTTATGACTTTCCACAGAAATTTATTATTGCCGGCAGTAACGAGGAGAATGGAACATACACCGAGATTGGTAGAGTTGAGAGCGGCTTGCCAACTTCTTCGGGAAGAGCGTGGGAATCAACTGTGTTTACAAGCGGGACTGCATACCGCTACCTCCGCTTTATGGTAACCGAAACTAATACAGACCGTAAGGCTCAGGGTGTTGAGCACAACTATTGGCATATGGGTGAGTTTGGTCTGTCGAAGGCCATTCCTGCAACTCCGTGTACAGTTGTCTACAACTATAAGCAAAATGGTGAGCTTCTTGGCAGCGTATCACATGCTACTGCAATTGGTTCAGAATATCCAGACCTCATCTCGGCTTATGGTGTAACTGTTAATGGTACAAAACCAACTGGTACCGTAACCGGGGATGAAGAAATTGATATTGACGTGACTATTGGTGTGTTTCCATTTGAATACTATGAAGACTATGCTGCTGTAGTAGAGGCTAATGGTTGGTATAACCTTATTATGCACTCAAACTGGAATACTGGTAACGGTACTGCAAAATACAGGACTTATCTTTCTCATAATGAAAGTGGCAGTACACTTGCTTGGGGTACAGAGCGTTCTTTGACAAATCCAAGCGATGCTCACTACTGGGCTTTTGTTGGTAACCCAATCAACGGTTTCCGCGTGGTAAACAAGGCAACAGGTGCCGAAAAGGTTCTTTCTTCAAATGGTTCTGCAAATCCCGTGATGCTTCAAGAGGCTACATTGGCCAATGGTTATAACACTACTTGGGAGATTGCCAACAGGAAGTATGATGTGTCAACAGAGGGCGATTACATCCGTGAGGGAGCATGGTTCTGCTTGAAATATCCTGGTTCAAACAATTATATAAATGCCAATGCCGGTAATGGCAATGTAGCATTTTGGAGTGACAACGACAATGGTTCGGGTATTCTCGCTGTTAAGCCTTTGACTATAAATGAAGAAGCGGACATTGCAACATTCTATACAGATAACTATGTAAAGATGCCTTCAACTTTAGGTGCAGAAGTTTACTATGCAACCGAAATTGTCAATAGCAATTATATTCACCTTGAACAGATAACAGGTGAGGTCATCCCGGCTCAGACTGGTGTTGTAGTAAAGTATGCTGTGGAAAGCAATGTTGTATATGCTCCTGAGATTACATCCCAAGGAACTACAACTGCTGTTACAGGCAACCTTTTGAAGGGTACAACAAAGAGAACACTTTTAACTAAGGAGGCAGGCAAGTCTTACTATGTGCTTGGCATGACAGACGGTGTTGGTTTCTACAATGCTGTAAACGGTACGAACGAGAAAGAGTTCTACAATGGTGCATTCAAGGCATACCTTGAGTTGCCAGCGGCTCAGGGCACAGCTGCATTCTACGGCTTTGACTGGAACGGCACAACAGGCGTTGAGAAAGTAGAAATCGGAAATGAGAAATCAG